>JAUXCJ010000206.1 GCA_030618965.1 Thiomargarita sp. | reverse complement strand
TCACTGATAATTGATAATTTATAAGTGATAACTGATAACTTATAAGTGATAACTGAAAATGCGTATTTCTCGCAGTTTTATCGACGAATTAATGGTTCGTGTTGACATCGTTGATTTAATTGATAGTTATATATCACTTCGCAAAGCTGGCCGAAATTATAGAGCCCTTTGTCCTTTCCATAATGAAAAAACACCCTCTTTTAATGTCAGTCCTGATAAACAATTTTATTACTGTTTTGGTTGTGGAGCCTCTGGTACTACTATAGGTTTTTTAATGAACTATGCCCGTTTGAGCTTTGTTGAAGCGGTGCATGAGTTGGCTTCCAGAGCGGGTATGGTGGTTGTGTATGAACAAGGCTTGGCTCCCGCCTCAATTACCGACTTTGATGATTTGCATGAAGTCATGCAACAAGCGGCACAATATTATAAGCAACAATTACGCCAATCCACAACTGCTATTAGTTATCTGAAAAAACGAGGTTTAACTGGCGAAATTGCGCGTGATTTTGGCATAGGTTATGCCCCAGCAGGTTGGCAGAATCTTTTGAAAAACTTGGGCAGTGATGCGGAGACTGAAAAGCGATTGATTAAAACTGGCTTAGTTAAAGAGCATAAGTCTGGTCGCCATTATGACTGTTTTCGGGATCGTGTGATGTTTCCTATTTTGGATCAACGGGGACGAGTCATCGCTTTTGGTGGACGGATACTTTCCAAGAGTGAACACGAGCCTAAATATCTTAATTCTCCTGAAACCCCTTTATTTCAAAAAAGTCGCCAATTATATGGATGGTATTTTGCACGGCAAGTTCGGCCTTTGCAAAGCATAATCATTGTAGAAGGTTATATGGATGTCGTGGCATTAGCTCAACATGGCATACATAATGCCGTTGCGACTTTAGGAACAGCAACGACTCGTGATCATTTAAAGCATTTATTTCGTAGTCTATCAGAAATAATTTTTTGTTTTGATGGTGATAAGGCCGGGCTGAAAGCCGCTTGGCGTGCATTGGAAACGGTATTGCCTTTTTTACAGGAAGGCCGTCAAGTCCGTTTTATTTTGTTGCCACAAGGATCTGATCCAGATAGTTTGGTGCGTGAAGAAGGTAAACAAACCTTTAAAAATCGCTTAACTCAAGCAATACCTTTATCAAAATTTTTATTTGACAGCTTAATGCAACAAGTTGATATGAGGAGTATTGATGGACGGGCGCGTTTGGTCGAATTAGCGAAGCCATTATTAAAAAAGTTGCCGACAGGGCCTTATCGTGATTTGATGTTGCAAGAATTAAGTGGATTAACGCATGTTGATTTGAAAAAGTTGACTATACTTATACAAAGTGAAATTCCTCAAAAACCTGTTATTAAACCTAAACCCTTCCGACCTGTTGAAAGCGTGAAAGACCTTTCACCAGTATATCGGGCGATTGTCTATTTATTACATAAACCGGATTTATCTCAATTAGTAGACTACCCGAATAAGAAATTATCGACTATCAATAAACCAAACCTAAAACTACTTTTGAATCTGATTGAATTTACAAGAATGAATCCTAAATTAACTTTAGGTGCTATTTGCGAACATTGGCGGGGAACAGACGATGAGCAAATTATCAATCAATTGGCATCGCTCATTATAGAAACTCATGATATAGATGATGATTTTCGCGGTGCTATTGATAAATTGTATAAAGATGACGAGAGTCAACGCTGGGCAGAACTGATAGAAAAAGGACTAGAAAAGAATTATACGGCTGAGGACAGATAAGAATAGACTTGCCCCCCCTCAGTCCCCCCCACTGGGGTGGAAGTCCCACCGCCCAGCGGGAGGGGGCTAGGGGGAGGGATCTAATATCACTGACAACTGACAACTGAATATGAATCAAGAGCAACAGCAATCACAACTCAAATTACTCATTTCTAAAGGCAAAGAGCAAGGTTTTTTGACTTTTCATGAAGTCAATGATCACTTGCCTGATGATATTGTCGATCCTGAACAAATCGACAGTATTATAAATATGATCAATGATATGGGGATTGCAGTGCATGAATTTGCACCAGATGCAGATGCTCTGTTAATTTCTGGTGCCCCGATCACAGACGAAGAGGCTGCCGAGGAAGCTGCCGCTGCATTGGCTAATGTGGACGGTGAATTTGGGCGTACCTCTGATCCAGTGCGTATGTATATGCGCGAAATGGGTTCAGTAGACTTGTTGACGCGAGAAGGTGAAATCCTAATTGCGAAACGGATTGAAGAAGGCTTAAACCAAGCCCTGTCAGCACTCGCAACCCATCCTGACATAATCGCGGACTTCTTAAGTCAGTATGATAAAGTTGAAGCAGGCGAGTCAAAACTATCTGATCTAATCAACGGTTTTACTGATTATATTTCTCCGCACGAATTGCGTATTAATAATGCTGAAATTGATGATGATGCCATTGACACTGATGATGATGATGAATTGGAAGATAATGGTTTAGATAAGGAATATGCTCGTAGTCGCTTTTCTTATTTACGTAAACAACACACCCAGTTGATGCAGGCGGAAGCTACGCATGGGACTCAATCGCCAGAATATAAAGAATTGCGTCAAAAAGTGGCTGAGTGCTTTTTGCAGTTTAAATTAATTCCCAAAATGATTGATATTTTAACTGCAAACTTACGCGGTACTGTCACCTTAATACGTGAGCATGAACACAGAATTAGAGAAATTTGTGTCACCAAAGTTGGCATGAATAAAAAAGAGTTTCTCGCTTCTTTTAAAAACCATGCCACCAATCCGCATTGGGTTTCCTTATTATTAAATACAGGAAAAACTTATGTTGCTGCATTAAAACAATACCAAAGCGAATTGGTGGGGGAACAAGAAAAGCTAATTGTATTAGAAAGAAAAAGTCGCTTAAAACTAGACGAGATTAAGGAAATTAATCGACGTATGTCGATTGGTGAAGCCAAAGCACGGCGGGCGAAGAAAGAAATGATTGAGGCTAATTTGCGTTTAGTTATTTCTATTGCTAAGAAATATACCAATCGTGGATTACAATTTCTTGATTTAATTCAAGAAGGTAATATTGGTTTAATGAAAGCGGTGGATAAATTTGAGTATCGACGCGGTTATAAATTTTCTACTTATGCCACTTGGTGGATTCGTCAAGCGATTACGCGCTCAATTGCTGATCAAGCGCGTACCATCCGTATCCCTGTTCACATGATTGAGACGATTAATAAGCTGAATCGGATTTCTCGACAAATTTTGCAGGAAAAAGGCCGTGATCCTATGCCGGAAGAACTGGCCGAGCGTTTGCTTATATCTGAAGATAAAGTACGGAAAGTCTTAAGAATTGCCAAAGAGCCGATTTCTATGGAAACGCCTATAGGGGATGATGAAGATTCGCATTTAGGTGATTTTATTGAAGATACTAGCATACAGGCACCTGTTGAAGCGGCAACTTTTGAAGGCTTGCGACGTGCCACGCATGATATGTTAAAGGGATTGACGCAGCGGGAAGCGAAAGTCTTGCGTATGCGTTTTGGGATTGATATGAATACTGATCACACTTTGGAAGAGGTGGGCAAACAGTTTGATGTCACTCGTGAGCGTATCCGTCAGATTGAGGCTAAGGCATTGCGTAAGCTGCGCCATCCGAGCCGTTCTGAACGCTTGCGTAGTTTTATTGATGAACCTTAATTGTTAAGTGGTGGGTTTCGCTATCTACCCACCCTACTACCTTGTTTAAGAAACGTAGTGGTGGGTTTCGCTATCGCTCTACCCACCCTACAATACTACCTTGTTTAAGAAACGTAGGGTGGGTAGAGCGATAGCGAAACCCACCATTTTCCGAATTGAGTAAACGTAAAATTCCACCATACTTTCAAATTGTCCAACTTATTAATCATAATAGACATGTCTAATTACCGTCGTTATCGTGTTGAAGGAGGATGTTATTTTTTTACACTTGTTCTTGTTAATCGGCAATCACATTTATTAATTGAAAATATAGATCCCTTACGACAAGCTTTTCGTGAGGTAATGAATGCACATCCTTTTAAAATTGATGCTGCGGTTATTTTACCCGAACATCTTCATTGTGTTTTAACTTTACCAATTAACGATGATAATTATTCCATGCGCTGGCGACAAATTAAATCGGCGTTTTCTCGTAAATTACCGTCTCTTGAGCAACGTTCCTCAAGTCGTATAAAAAAGAAAGAACGCGGAATATGGCAACGACGTTTTTGGGAACATGCTATTCGTGATGAACAAGATTATTGTCAACATGTTGATTATATTCATTACAATCC
>JAUXCJ010000046.1 GCA_030618965.1 Thiomargarita sp. | reverse complement strand
GCTGCTGGGTTATGTCCTTGATAATATTTAATCTTACCCGAAATAAAACTGGCTTTATATTCACGTAGCGCGGTGAAAAATCCTTTACCCACGGGTAAAATAGCTTTCCAGCGAGCATATTTGTTACCAATAAAAGCCCAAATAATACGCCACGCCAGATTCAAGCAAAACAGGTAACCGTGAGAATCACTTTCGCTCAATCCTCTCTTAATAACCCTATTAAATTATGTAATTTATCCCCTTTTTGATGAATATCATTTAAGTACTGGGGAAACACGAGGCTTACACTCACAAGCTAAAAATTTCACCGTTTTTGGTTCATATTCAATTTCTTCAGTTGTTGGCACATCTAAAGTAGAGGTTGAATTAAAATTCAAGCCTAATGGTACAGTTTATGGAAAATGGAAAAACTTTGGATTTGAAAATGAGTTCAATATCGTAAAAAATGAAAGGAGTACCCATGAACAGTAATAAGACAAACGAAAGATCTTTGGCCATTTCCTATTTGGAGCTTAGAAAAGTCATAGGGATTCTAGGAATCGCGTTACCCTTCGTCCTATTTTTTGGTGCACTGATAATCTTTCAGACTGGTCTTCAGAGTTCCATAAGCAGCTACTACCATACCGTCGCTAAACTCAGATATTAGACGCGGCATTGAGGATGAATGAAAAAAAACTAGTGAGAATCTCCGTTTTTAGGAGATTTCCTAGAAAGTCGGAGTTCTCTGGTGAAATGCAGCAGCAGCCCAAGAAGTAAGAAATTATTTGTTTGGAAACAAAATTTGCCACAGAACTATTAAACATACTGCCCCACATGCAATTGTGTTTCTGGTAAATTATAACGCATCTGCCCAAGCCCGGCGCTGATTGTTTTGGTAATGGCCATTGTTGCTAGAAGCAATCCAATATAAATGGAAAGAAGCGGCCATATCTAATGCCAGCGCGTGTTCAATTAGACTACTAATGGGCGCCAAAGCCATGAGCATACGCAATGAAAAGAATCGGACGGGTTGAATCTTTTTGTAAAATAAAATCACCCGTTGGCCCTTCAACACTAATAGTTTGCCCAGTTTTCAGCGCACTCAAAGTTGTTTGAAGCAATGATTTATGTGATTTATATAATTAAAAATAAACAAGTTTTTTCAAACACGGTGATTGATATAATGAAAAATATCTGTGAAAAAATAATCACAAAAATCACAAAAATCACAGTTCAAATTATTTAGGGACAAATCTAATAATTTGACAAATACCTACTTTACTCGCGACGCTCACACACCCTGACTGGCCAATTTTCTAGGTATGAAAAAGATTAGCTATATTTAATATTTGAATATAATTATAAAAAAATATACTAAAAATGCCGCTAAATACCCAAGATTATGGGTTGAAAAATTATAATCGCAATTGGTTGTCATTCTCTAAAAAATTTTTTTTACTTATAAATCAATCCGAAACTAGAAAATTAGAATGGCTCATCTTGACAAATACCTATTTACTCGTGAAACTCACACACCCTGACTAGCCAAAATAATTAACGTAGCCGGTTTGTCTTTAATTTCCATGATGAAGTGAGGGTTAATGATAAATGCCGCGATAAATCATATAGCCACCGAATTAAATCAGCATCTGATGAGGACTTTTGGTCTAAATCAGGATGTCGTAGTGGTATCCAATATCTTAGAACAGGATGGTACGGTCGCTACCAATGTGAATAATCAGATAGTTGTTTCGCTGGTTAATATCGAAAAGGATACTGTTCCATTTCGTCAGCAGAATGTGCCCAATGCCGGAACGACTTCCACCGTAGTGACGAACCCGCCGATATATTTTAATTTATATCTTATGTTTGCCAGTTATTTTAGTGGCAACAATTATCAGGAAGGTTTGAAGTTTATATCAAATACCATCAGCTATTTTCAAGGCCAGAGCGTGTTTGATCAGCAGAATTCACCGGGTCTGGACAGGAATATCAATAAGCTGATATTGGACGTAGAGAACCTCAATATGAATGATCTGAGTAACTTGTGGGGCATTCTAAGTGGTAAATATTTACCTTCTGTGCTTTACAAGGTCAGAATGGTGACCTTTGACTCGAATGCTGTCAAAAAACAAACACCCAGTTTGTCAAAACCTCAACCAACATTAAGTCATTGATTTAGGATTAATTTATCATGGGTTTATATCAAACATTGTTAAATATTGCTGTAGAACATCGTTTTTACACTAATGGTGCTTGCCCATGTTTGAATTTTTATCCAACTGAAAAAACTCAACGCATCTTTGAAAATGCCGGGCTCCTTAAAAAAAAGACACCCAATGGCATCCAAATTGTTTACGATGAAACTAGGCTAGAGGCATTACAGCTCTATGCTGAAGACCAGGAAGAGCCGCTCTGCTTTGATTTTAAGGTGTATTCAAGTGATCCAGAATTTAGGAGTTACACAGAACCTTTTGTTGATATGGCAAGCGAAATTCTCTATTTCGATAACTATGCGGCAACAGACGTTAAAAATTTGAGCCTATCAGACTATGTTTCTAAAAAGGATATTAAAAAACTTGACGCAAATGTGCTTGAGGACATCATCAGTCAGAAAGATCGGCTACTACCACCCATATTTGTCGTAAAGATCTTTGCCGAAAGTGAGCAGGGTTCCCTATTAGAGCAGTGGCTTAAGCCAACGGCGACAATCTATTCAATTGCTTTTAACGCTAGGCAAACATTCTGGAAGTACTATTTGCTCGGCAAGATGGCTAAAGAAAGTTCATACATATTTGATCCGAATAATCAGGTTGAGTTTGAAGCCTTGGGTGAGACATCACTATCCGACCAAAGAGTTGCTTTCACTTTCAGGTCAAAGCAAAGTATTCCCCTAAATGAACACTATGCTTTTCGCTTTCAATTAAAAGAAAAAGGCTCGGGAAGTGAAAGGGTTCTAATTAATAGGTTGCCCGTCGCTAGTATAACATCGATTGGAAAAGAGTTTGTCGCTGAAAAAGAAATACTCGTATCAGAAATTTACATTAACAGCTAAAGAGAAAGGGAGATATTATGGGGGTAATGAAAACGCCAGGCGTATACATTGTTGAAAAAAACGCCTTTCCAAATTCTGTTGTTGAGGTAGCAACCGCAGTTCCAGCTTTTATAGGTTATACCGAAAAAGCTGATAACAAAGGTAAGTCGTTGCTTAATAAGCCGTGGCGAATTACTTCAATGTCGGAGTTTCAGAATTACTTCGGTTTTGGTCCAACACCGAAATTCAATATTAAGGATAAACCGGCTAACCAAGGTGATGAAGCCGATTTTTCTTTGAACGGAACGGAGTATGTTTTAGAACAAGATGCTGGCAAGTTTTTGCTCTATAACAGCATGCTGTTGTTTTTTCAGAACGGCGGTGGTCCCTGTTATATCGTCTCTGTTGGTAACTATAAAGACGATATAGAAGCAGACAAGCTGCAAAAAGGGATTGGCTTTTTGGTGAAAGAACAAGAGCCAACCATGGTTGTGATTCCTGAAACGGTATTGTTGGAAGAGGATGACAGTATCAGCGTACAGCAGGCTGCTCTGGCGCACTGCGGTGGCAATATGAAAAACCGCGTCGCGATACTTGATATATGGGGTGGACAAAAAGATCGACAGGATCCCGCCGGCGACTGCATCGAAAAATTCCGTTCTGCGCTTGGCATCAACTATCTTGATTATGCTGTTGCCTACTACCCTTGGGTGAATACAACCATTGTTCAGGATCAAGATCTGAGTTATGACAACATCGCTAATAGCGATATTCTGCAAGGCTTGCTTCGCACGGGAATGGGTATTCCTGATCCACTTCCAAATGATGCAGATGCTAAAATTACGCAACAGGCGGACGCGATTGCTGACATCACAACCACCCCCTTAGGTGACGCTGAAAAAAGCTTGCTTAATAAGAGCTTGGTTGCCATGAGTCCACTCTATGGCAATATACTAGCTGCGATCAAGGAGAAGCTTAATCTGCTACCCCCAGCCGCTGCGATGGCGGGAATCTATACCATGGTAGATAACTCACGAGGCGTATGGAAGGCACCAGCCAATGTCAGCCTCAGTGCCGTGGTATCACCTGCGGTTAACATCAGTCATGATGAGCAGGAAGATCTGAATGTCACCACTCAAGGTAAATCCATCAACGCGATTCGAAGCTTTATTGGTGAAGGCACTTTGGTTTGGGGGGCAAGAACCTTGGATGGTAATAGTCTTGACTGGCGTTATATCAATGTGCGTCGCACCATGATTATGCTAGAAGAATCGATCCGTCTGGCTTCCAAGGCTTATGTATTCGATCAAAATGATGCCAACACCTGGGTCACTGTCAAAAGCATGATTCGTAACTTTCTCACAGGTATTTGGAAACGGGGTGGTTTGGCAGGCGCAGTAGCTGATGATGCTTTTAGTGTCCATGTGGGCTTGGGTGAGACTATGACCTCGGAGGACATACTTGAAGGGATTATGAGGATAACAGTGTTGGTAGCGAT
Source organism: Thiomargarita sp. (assembly GCA_030618965.1). Taxonomy (GTDB): domain Bacteria; phylum Pseudomonadota; class Gammaproteobacteria; order Beggiatoales; family Beggiatoaceae; genus JAUXCJ01. The sequence goes on along the minus strand of JAUXCJ010000046.1, from coordinate 3,011 downwards.
CAGTCGTCCAGCAGAGTTTATCGAAATCACCTTCCAGCAACAGATGCAAAAGTCCTAAGGCAACTATCACAGGGTTTTGAAATACTTTATGAATAATAAACTGTCTCAATATAAAATAAGGGAAAAATATTATGGCGGATGATGGTTCTACACAATCCACAAGCGTATGGCCCTTACCGAAGTTTTACTTTCAGGTAAAATGGGATGCAGAAGAATTGTCGTTTCAGGAAGTTTCTGGTCTTGATATCGAGGCTCAAACTATTGAATATCGACATGGTGATAGCCCAGAATTTTCGACGATTAACATGCCCGGTCTCAAAAAGTTCAGTAATGTCACCATGAAAAAGGGTGTCTTTAAATCGGATAACAAGTTCTGGGATTGGTTTAATCAAATCAAGATGAACACCATCAAGCGTGTACCTGTGACTATCAGTCTGCTGGATGAAGCGGGTGCCCCAACTATGGTGTGGACACTAGCCAATGCTTGGCCTTGCAAGATTACCGCCACTGACCTCAAAGCCGATGGTAATGAAGTTGCCATTGAAACAATTGAAATCGTCCATGAGGGGATTACCATAGATAATGCCTAAGAGCATGTTTTAAAATTTTATTGTAGGGTGGGTAGAGCGGAGCGAAACCCACCATACCTTGACTCTGAGGAAGATTTATGGCGGATAATGACTATCCACCTGCTGCGTTTTATTTTAAAGTGGCCTTTGCTGCGACGGCGGGAATATTTGATACCTCATTTCAGGATGTCAGTGGGATAGGCTCGGAAATTGAAACTGAGCCTTATGTTGAAGGGGGGGAAAACAGATATGTCCACCAACTGCCAAAGTCGGTCAAGCATCCTAAACTGGTATTAAAGCGCGGTATTGCGAAAACGACATCACCGTTAGTGCTGTGGTGCCGCTCCGTGTTTGAAGGTGACTTTGCAATACCAATTGTGCCGATGCCAGTCATGGTATATCTGATGAATGAAAACAAGATACCCATCCGCGCTTGGTCGTTTGCTAATGCCTACCCAGTTAATTGGGAAGTGGAAAATTTCAATTCCACCAAGAATGAAGTGGCTATAGAGAAAATTGAGCTGAGTTATAATTACTCTAATCGGGTGATTTAAGGCTATGACAATTGAAGTCAAACAACTGATTATTAAATCCACAGTGGTCAATGGACGCACTGAGCAAGAATGCCTTAAGCACGCGACTGTCGATATCGAACAGTTAAAAGAGATGGTGATGGAAGAGTGTAAAGAGTTGATTGCTAAAAGCCTTAGCGAGTTACAGGAACGATAAATGCCAAATCTGAGTCTCGGAGTGAAAAAAAAGCTAAAGATATCGCCGTGTACGGTTGATGCTAGCGGTAATATCACGGTTGATAAAGGCACCTCCTTCGAGGTTATGCTTAATCCATCTAGCTATAAACAATCATACTCCATTGTTTATAACAAAAAAGAGGCAATAGGGCAGTTAGGTTCGGATACAAAATTCAGTGGTATCAAACCGGAAACAGTTAATTTTGAATTCGTAATTGATGGCACCGGTGTTGTTGAACTACCAATCTTTAGCTCATCAGACGTAAAAACCCAGGTGAAAGAATTGACGGATATTGTCCATAAGTATGATGGTAAGAAGCATGAGCCAAATCATATCCAGGTGTTATGGGGCAGTTTGATCTTCTATGGCCGACTTGAATCAATGTCGGTGGATTATACCCTGTTCAAACCCAGTGGTAAGCCATTGCGTGCCAAGATTGAGCTGACATTTTCTGAATTCCAGAGTAAGGAGGAAGAGGGGCTGAGAGCCAATAAATCTTCCCCTGATTTGAGTCACTTGATTGAGGTAAAGGCGGGGGATACCCTGCCCTTGTTGTGTTACCGCGTCTACAAAGACAGTTCCTATTATCCAGAGGTTGCTAAGATCAACAATATTACGAATTTCCGTGATATTAAGCCGGGTAGCAAACTCCATTTTCCACCGCTGAGGTAAGTAATGCCTGATTCACCAACAGTCTATAGCAGTGATGTCATTAAACTGACTCTATTTGCTAAAGGTGCTCAGATTAATGAGGCTATAAAGGTCGTATCGGTTTCTGTCACCAAAACCATCAACAAGATTCCTTACGCTAAAATTATCTTGTTGGATGGCGATATGCCTGACAAGGATTTTCCAATCAGCAATAGCGATGATTTTAAACCGGGCAGCGAAATTAAAATCAATGCCGGTTATGGAGACTCCGAAGAAACCATTTTTCAGGGCATTGTTGTCAAACATGGGATCAAAATAACCGGGAATAATTATTCCCGATTGGTGATAGAGTGTCGTGATAAAGCCGTCGCAATGACAATTGGCCGTCATAATGCCAATTATATTGACCCAAAAGACAGCGATATCATCTCTACTTTGATCTCAAATTACAAAGGCTTGAATTCAGAGGTGAAAACGACAACAACCAAATACAAGGAATTGGTGCAGTATTATTGTACCGATTGGGATTTTATGCTCTCGCGTGCTGAGGCGAATGGGCTGTTGGTCGGTGTTGAAGATGGCAAGTTGACAGTTAAACCGCCGCAGACAAATGCTTCAGCCGAACTGAAGGTCACCTATGGTGATGACTTGATTGAGTTTCATGCTGATATTGATGCCCGTACTCAGCTGGCCGAAGTGAATAGTGCGAGTTGGAACCCCAGTGATCAGGCGGTGGTGGAAGAAAAAGTCCGTCCCCAAACCTTGAATAAACAGGGCGATTTGAGTTCGGCTAATTTAGCCAAAGTGGTTGATTTGAAGTCTTTTCGCTTACAAACCCCGGCACAATTAGAAAAAACCGCCTTAAAGGATTGGGCGACTGGACAACAAGTCAAAGCCGGTTTGGCTAGAATTCGCGGACGTATGAAATTTCAGGGCAGTGCCAAGGCCAAAATTGGTTCGTTGATAGAATTGGATGGGGTTGGCAATCGTTTTAATGGTCATGTTTTTGTCAGTTCAGTCAATCATGTGATTGCTAATGGT
>JAUXCJ010000156.1 GCA_030618965.1 Thiomargarita sp. | reverse complement strand
GCTTCACCTGGTGGTGTTATAGCACCACTAAAACTCTGCCATTTGCCTTCAGCATTTACATAAGTTCCTGAAGTTTCAGGGAATAACGCAATTGGTAAAATAATGTTGGCATAATTGTCTATGGTAGGAGTTCGGAAAGCACTGAAGGAGACTACAAAATCAGCATCTTCAAGGTTTTTCAAGGCTTTTGCGCCATGCTGACTGTCTAATTCAGGTTCCAACCCTAACAAAACATAGCCTTTCATACCTTGAGTCAACATTGCTTCGGCGTTCAAACCAATCTTTTCAATAGCAGTATCAATTGTCTCGCCAGCGGCTCTACGATGTGGTAACACACCAGCTAACCATGCGCCCGAGGTATTATTCGCCTCTCCCATGTAACCAAAAGTCGCTCCACTCAATTTAGCAATTGTTGCCGCTAAAGCACGAATCATGGACAATTGGGGATGTGCTGTCGCTAAATTACCTAATAACACAGTCGCTTTATTGCCACTACTCAGTAATTCAGCAAAGGCATTTTGTTGCTCATTGACAGAAACATTAGCTAATAATTTTTCCATCTCTTGAGGAATCAGAGACGCTTGTTGATTTAATAAGGCTTTAGCAATACCGGCTAATTCTTCTATCCAAGCAGCAGGCGCGGCAATGATTTTTTCTGCAATCTGGAAATTAAATTCATAATCAATGGGATTAAGCAACATCACTTTGCCACCCCGCAGAGTGGATTTCCGCAAACGATGATTTAATAAAGGTTGCTCCTTGCGGATATGCGAACCAATAACTAAAGTAGCATCGCTGCTTTCCAAATCAGCAATTGCTTGACCTAAATATGGAAATAATGGAGCATCATTTTGATCACTAAAATCTACTTGACGCAGCCGATGATCAATATTTTCACTCCCAATACCACGCATCAATTTTTGTAATAAATACAATTCTTCCAAGGTAGCAGTTGGTGAAGCTAAGGCACCAATTGATTCAGTTCCATCTGCCTCTTTTATCTTTTGCAAACCCTCAAAAACAAAGGTCAAAGCCCTATCCCAATCAGTGCTTTGCCAAGTTCCATCTTTTTTAATCATTGGGCTGGTTAAACGGTCATCGGCACTTAAACCCTGATAGCTAAAACGATCCCGATCAGAAATCCAAACTTCATTCACTGCCTCATTTTCTTTCGGTGCTACACGCATTACTTGATTACGGCGAACATGCAAATGAAGATTTGAACCTACTGAATCATGGGGAGCTATTGTGTCGCGTTGTTGCAATTCCCAAGCACGTGCAGAATAACGGGAGGGTTTGGAAGTTAAAGCACCAACCGGACAGATGTCAATCATGTTGCCTGACAATTCAGAATTGACATTTTTCTCAATATAAGTACCAATTTGGGTATGTTCACCACGTCCGGGTGTACCCATTTCCTGAATACCACTAATTTCTTGGCTAAAACGTACACAACGAGTGCAATGAATGCAGCGCGTCATTTCAGTCGCAATTAACGGCCCTAAATTTTTATCAAAAACAACACGCTTAGCTTCTTGATATTGCGAAACAGATTCACCATAACCAATAGCATTATCCTGTAATTCACACTCTCCGCCCTGATCGCAAATCGGACAATCCAAAGGATGGTTTATCAATAAAAACTCCATCACAGATTTTTGGGCAATGAGTGCTTTATCAGAGCGTGTCCAAGCCTTCATACCTTCCATTACTGGCGTAGCACAGGCAGGCAAGGGTTTTGGTACTTTTTCGACTTCTACCAAGCACATACGACAATTAGCAGCGATAGACAACTTTTTGTGATAACAAAAGCGTGGGATTTTGATCCCATTAGCATCTGTTATTTCAATCAGCATTTGCCCCGCTTCGGCTTGGTAGGGTTTGCCGTCTATTTCAATTGTTACCATTCTTTATTCATCCATTAAACGATTTCTCCCCCCCTCAAATCCCCCCCCACTGGGGTGGAAGTCCCCCCTCCCAGCGGGAGGGGGCTAGGGGGAGGGAGAAATCGCATTATTTATTAATTAACCAAACTCTTTCCATGATCAATATAATGCTGGAATTCTTCCCTAAAAGTGGTCACAAACGATTGAACTGGCATAGCGGCTGCATCTCCCAAGGCACAAATTGTCCGTCCGCCAATTTTACCGCTCACATTCAGCAATAAATCTAAATCTTCTGGGCGGCCTTTGCCATTGACAATACGAGCTAACACACGCGACAACCAACCAGTCCCTTCTCGACAAGGTGTGCATTGTCCACAAGATTCTTCATAATAAAAATGAGAGAGACGAGCTAACACTTTAACCATATCCGTTGTTTCATCCATCACAATCACTGCACCAGAGCCTAACATCGACCCCGCTTTGGAGATGGAATCATAATCCATTGTCAAACCCATCATCGTTTCGCCTGTCAGAACTGGCGTCGACGAACCGCCTGGAATCACAGCCTTGAGTTTGCGTTCCTTCCAAACACCACCAGCCATTTCTAATAATTCCGAAAATGGCGTTCCTAGTGGAATTTCATAATTCCCAGGCTTGTTAACATGCCCTGAAACGGAAAATAGTTTCGGACCACCATTATTAGGTTTGCCAATATTTAAAAACCATTCGGCTCCATTATTAAGAATTTCAGGAACAGAAGCGAGAGTTTCGGTATTATTAATTGTAGTTGGTTTTCCATATAAGCCAACAGCAGCAGGAAAAGGAGGTTTAAAGCGTGGTTGTCCTTTTTTGCCCTCAAGAGATTCTAATAAGGCGGTTTCTTCTCCACAAATATAAGCTCCAGCACCATGATGCGTATAAATATCAATATCAATCCCTGAACCTAAAACATTTTTACCTAATAAACCCGCCTTATAAGCTTCTGCTAATGCCGCTTCAAAACGCTGAATTGATTCGTAAAATTCGCCACGAATGTAATTATAACCGACAGTAGCCCCTATTGTGTAACAGGCTATTGCCATTCCTTCAACAACAGCATGAGGATTGTAACGTAAAATATCGCGGTCTTTACAAGTACCCGGCTCACCTTCGTCAGAATTACACGTTAAGTATTTTTGTATAGGTTTATCGCGCACTCCTAACATGAAACTCCATTTCAAACCCGCAGAAAATCCTGCACCTCCTCTTCCGCGTAATGCTGAGCCTTTTAATTGGTCAATAATGTCCTTAGCGGGTGTTTGTTCTGTCAAAATTTTACGCAGAGCTTTATAGCCACCCGTGCTTTCATAGACTGGTAATGTCCATGAATTTTCTAAATGTATATTTTTGAAACAGAGTTCATTCGCCATAAATCATTTTCCTACTCTAATTTCGCCAGAATCTCATCAACCTTTTCAGGAGTCAGATTTTCATGATAGTCTTGACCAATTTGCATCATCGGTGCGCCAGCACAAGCCCCTAAACATTCTACTTCTTTAAGGGTAAATTTATTATCTGGTGTAGTTTCTCCAAAACCAATGCCCAATTTATTTTTTAAGTGAGCAACGATTTCATCAGAACCTCGGAGCATACAGGAAACATTGGTACAGGTACAAATTTTATGTTGCCCCACAGGTTTATGTTCGTACATTGAATAAAATGTGGCGACTTCATAGACAGCAATCGGTGCCATTTCTAAATAATCAGCAACCGCATCCATTAATTCAGTTGTCAACCAACCACCATTAGCATCTTGGACAACGGTTAACGCGCCCATAACTGCTGATTGTTTTTGTTCTGACGGATATTTGGTTATCCATTTATCAATTGCTGCCCGCGATTCTTCTGAAAGTAAACTTGACATCTATGAATTCCTAATCAATTATTGGCATTTCTCCCGCCCCTAGCCCCCTCCCGCTGGGTGGGGGAATTTAACCTCCACCCCAGCGGGGGGGATTGAGGGGGGGAGAAATCCTTATCTGTCGATTTCCCCAAACACAATATCCTGTGTCCCAATAAGAGCTACTACATCAGGAATCATGTGTCCATTTGCCATTTCATCCATTGCAGCTAAGTGGGCAAAACCAGGCGCACGAATTTTGAGACGATAGGGTTTATTCGCTCCATCAGACACTAAATAAATACCAAATTCCCCTTTGGGATGTTCCACACCCTGATAAACTTCACCTTCAGGTACACAGTAACCCTCAGTAAATAATTTAAAATGATGAATCAGGGATTCCATATCGCCTTTCATCTTTTCACGAGACGGTGGGCTAATTTTCTGGTCATCAATCATGACAGGGCCAGGATTTTGGCGCAACCAACGTATACATTGTTCAATAATACGATTTGATTGGCGCATTTCTTCCATGCGAACTAGGTAGCGATCATAACAATCGCCCTCAACACCCACAGGTATATCAAAATCTACTTTGTCATAAACTTCATAAGGTTGTTTTTTGCGTAAGTCCCATTCAATCCCAGAACCTCGCAACATTGGCCCACTAAAGCCTAATTGTAATGCCCGTTCTGGAGAAACGACACCAATACCAACAGTGCGTTGTTTCCAAATACGATTATCGGTTAATAGCGTTTCATATTCATCAACATAAGTTGGAAAACGCTTAGTGAAATCTTCAATAAAATCAAGCAATGAACCTTGGCGATTAGCATTCAGGCGTTTGATTTCAGCTTCGTTATGCCATTTAGATGTTTCATGTTGGGGCATACGATCTGGTAAATCCCTATAAACTCCACCCGGACGATAATAAGCTGCATGCATACGCGCACCAGATACTGCTTCATAACAGTCGATTAAATCTTCGCGTTCCCGAAATGCGTACAAAAATATAGTCATTGCGCCAATATCTAACCCATGTGTAGCTAGCCACAATAAATGATTGAGAATACGGGTTATTTCGTCAAACATGACGCGGATGTATTGGGCGCGAACTGGAGCAGCGATACCGAGCAGACGTTCTATCGCCAGCACATAAGCATG
>JAUXCJ010000282.1 GCA_030618965.1 Thiomargarita sp. | reverse complement strand
TGTGAACGTGTTGAGTATAAATGACAAAAGCGAGATTTATGCAGGTGTGTAGTTTACGACCGAAAGGATAGGTATTTTTTTGAAAGTGAGGCGGACGCACCTTTCATCAAAAGTGCGTCCTAGTGCAGATAATAGGAATCGAACCTATAACCTCCAGTTTAGCAGACTGGCGTTCTACCAAGTGAACTATATCTACGAGCAGAATTTGGTTGCTTTTTTCTAAGTATTTTAGCTGTTGGAAATAGAGTAAACGCAATGTTCTACCATTGAACCAGCTGTTATGTGCAGCTAGGGATTCGAACCCTAACTTTTGCGTATTTCCCGAAAAAACATCACTTATAAAAGCAAAATTCCGAAATAAGCCTTTGGGTATAAACCTAAAGAGTTAATCTAAACCTAATAATAAATCTAAACCTAAACCCAAATCTATTGTACCCAAGTTTTTGGTTTAATGCCAACAATTAATCATTAATTGGTTTTAATAAATAATCAAATAATTTTTGTGCAATTTTTTTCTCATTATCAATCACGACGATATTCGCACGAGAACGTGCTGTTTTTACAGCAGAAAGTAATTTTTCTAACTGTTCTAAAATTGCAGTTTTTTTGCCTGGAGAAACCATACCAGTCCATTCATAAGAACGGATTTCGCCAACTGGTTCGTCAACTTCAACAATATCAACTTGAGCAGGATGCTCTTTTGTCGCTTCATACATGACATTGTATTTTTTAGTACGCTGCTTACGAATCGTGGTAACGGGTTCAGCACGTAATACATATTTTTTATCAGCCCCAGGATCAATATTCCATAGACGTACAGGATCAAAGCAGGGTATTTCTTTTAATACCGCACGAATCTCACGTAGACGCTTTTCTAATTGCAACAGAAATGTTGCTGGAACATTTTTAGCAATCACTTCATCATCAATAACAATATCAGCTTTAGCCTTGGTATTCGCTTCATCAATTTGATAGCCAAGGTTTATTGCCTCGCTCACAGATTTTAACATCTGTTGTAATTCTTCTGGCACCGTTTTAACTAGACGAGTTTCTGCCTCTAAACGCTCATTACCTTGTTCTCCCATTTGCTCATCAACCGCAAATGGACGAAAAGTTCGACGAATTCCAGTAAAATGATTTTGCTTAGAACGAAAAGTATCTATAGATTGACTTCTGGCGCGTTCAGCATTCGCTTTAGATTCTTGTTCAATCGCAAGAATTTCATGGAGTAATGGTTTTTTCTTTTCTGACATAATCTGAGCCTTTTAGTTAGATATAAATTTACATTTTGCACAAAAATAAACAATTCAAATTCAAAAGTCAACGGTTTATAAGTACTGAACCAAAAATTATCTATAGCTGTTCAGATAAATAAATTGACTTAAAAACCTCGGAGGTTTGGCTAAAAGACGCTGCCCACCCTACAAACAAACCTTTACATTAAATTAATGTCACACCATCTTAACCTTGTTTACAAGTATTAACATCAAATTTATTGCTATTTTTTAAATCATAGTTCATTATTTCACACAAATCACAGTTCAAACCCTAAAGAAAAAAAATGCCCTTAGCTCAATCTCTATTACAAGGTTTAGCCAGTTTAATCAACAATGCGGCTATTGCTGAATTTACTACTGAAGCAGGAAAAAAAGCTATTTCTGTGCTTAAAGCCCATTTCACTTTTTCTGCACACGAAATTTCTAAAGCTTATCAAGATTGTTTGGCTCAATCTCTTGATGCTATTAATAATACTCTATCCCAAAAAAATTCTTGGTTTAATTCTCAATTAAATCAGGAGTTCTCTGAGCAGTTCTCCGCACAAATACTTAGTTCTGGTATTACAACTAAAACTTTAAGTCCGTTTCTCAAAACTAAAATTAAGCTATTTCAAATAGATAAAGTTGAAGAGTCTGATTTAGCCGGTTTAATTAATGCTCAAAGTTCTGCTGCTCTGACTAATTTATTATTAGAGCAAATGCAGTTGATTAAACCTGTAGATAGTAATTTAATCAATGCTTTGCGGAAAGATGATTTGTTAGCCAAGATTATGCAGTTTTTTTTGCGGGAGCAATTTCGTAGCGATTCGCGGTTTGAAAAAACTCTTTTGGCTTTGCAAAATGAGGCTTTGTTATTTAATCAACAGCGGATGTTGAATATCATGGCAGAGTTACAGATTTCTTCGCGGGTGAAAGCTAGTGATGAATTTACTCAACATAATACTAAGACGCGGCAAATTATCCAAAAGTCGGTTTTAAATTTGAAGGCTTTTTCTACCAATTTGGCGGATTATACTAAATTTAGTTTAATGCTTGGTAGTGCGGTTTCTTCTACTGGTAATTTAGAAAAGTCAGAGGCTTTGTTTTCTCAAATTATTGAGAGTACAAATGCTACTGAGGAAGAAAGGGCGCGAGCTTTTTTTAATCGGTTTCAAGTGCGATTACGTGGCAAAAATTACCAAACAGCTTTAGAAGATTTAAAGGCTGCTATTGAAATTAATCCTAATTCTTATGCTTTGCATGATGTTAATACTTATCCGATGTTACAAATATTAGGCGTGGGAGGGATGGGTTGTGTGTTTTTATGTAAAAACGAACATCCATTGAAAAAGCAAGAACAAGTTGTGGTTAAATGCTTTTGGGAATCTTTGCAAGGTTCAGGAAAATCGGTATTTAATGAAGCTATTGCTATGCGTAAGATTGCGGGTGATTATGTGCCTGAACCTGTGGATGCTGGTTATGCGAATCGCCATGAACAGAAAAATGCTTTTTTTGTGACGGAATATCTTGAAAACACTATAGATGGCGAGGCATGGCTACAAAAATATGGTGCTATGGATTTAGAAACTGGTTTAGAGGTGGGCTTGTGTGTGGCGAAGGCGTTGCAATTGGCACATGAAAAACAGATTTTGCATTTAGATTTGAAACCAGCGAATCTGTTGTTGACAGATAGTTCCTCAGCTTTGCCCTTGAAAATTATTGATTTTGGTTTGGCTCAAATCGCACCTTCTTTGCAGCAAGAAGCTGTGACTCGACAAAATCAATCTGGTTTAAGCCAATTTGGGCAAGCGGTTATGGGGACTTTGCATTATGCGCCGCCAGAACAACAGGGTTTTGTTGAGTATGGAGTGCCGACAGTGAGAAGCGATATGTTTTCATTTGGGGCGACTATGTATCGTTTTTGGACTGGTGAAAGTCCGCGCCGTTTTTTAGGGGATAAGTTGCCAAATGTGCCAGAATTGCGGAAATTGCTATTTGATTGTCTTGCAGAAGATCCGAAAAAGCGTCCCGAATCGGCGAAATTTTTGGTTAGTTGTTTAGAGTTGATTAAAGATGGTAAACAAAGGCAAATAACGTCATTTCAAATAGAAAAACCTGTTAAAAAAACTAGTCTGAATAAAATTGGATGGAAATGGATTGCTGCTATACCGATTGTTTTTGTTGTTTTAGTTTTGGTGTTTGTTTTACCTAAGCCAGAAATGCAAGCAGAACCTCCTGTTGTTATTTCAGAACCTCCTGTTGTTGTTACACCACCTCCACCTCAAGATACTTTTGTAGCTGGAAAGGTATTTCGTGATACTTTAAAAGATGGCAGCCAAGGCCCTGAAATGGTTTGGATTCCAAAGGGTTCATTTCAAATGGGATCCAATGATTTGAGTCGTA
>JAUXCJ010000087.1 GCA_030618965.1 Thiomargarita sp. | reverse complement strand
GTGCTGGGACGGACTCATTATAAAGTGAGGAAAAACCCAGAAAATGAGAATCAATTAATTTTGGAACCTTATAAAAATATACCAGTTTTTTGGGAAAACCCCACATATCTATCATTAGATACCGTGACGATCGGATCTAGAGATTGGATTGGTAACTCAGAATGGTCGATGCCATTAAATTCAAATTTGATTGTATGGGGTGCTTTGATTGGACTCGGTTTTTTATTTTTAGCTTGGTTTTTTGAACTTCGGCTTCTTATACGATACAAGTACCTTGATAAAAAAAATATCAATTTGATAATGCTGATGTTTCCCTCAGCTTTATTCATTTGGATCACTATGTCCTTCAATCTTACCCTAGAATGGGGGCTGGTTCTTTGTGGAATCGCTGGATTTTGGGCAACTTTCCGGCTCTGGCGCGAGGGCTGGTTGGAGGGCTCATCTGGGGGGTTATGGTTCTTGGCACTTATGCTTGCTGGCACGGGGTTGCTCACGCAGACGCAACTAGCCGCAGGAAGCGCAGATACTAAATGGCTTATTTACGCGAATAAACAGGTCAAGATGTTGACCTTGTTTGCAGCGGCTATGGGTTTTTTCGCATTATTACCCCTAAATTTCTGGTTAATAAACTTTAGACGCTTAATATTTTATGAGCTGGAATGGGTTAAATGGACGCTGTTAATAGGAATTACCATACTATTAGTATTACAATTGATTTTCGGCAATGAACAAGGAGTATACGGATACCAACCTATGGAGTTGGCCAAATTCATTGTAGTCGCTTTTGTTGCTTTTGTTGCGACTTATATTTACCAGATGCGCCAAAAGATTGTCATTCCCAAACAACAACTTTGGCTAATAATTTCAAAAACTATTCTATTTGTTTTATTTTTTATTCTGTTTATGTTGGGAGTACATGATTTTTCGCCAATAATTATTTTAATTACAGTAATCCTTGCCTATATTTTGTATATTGGACCTAGTCCAGAATTAACTTGGTGGATTCGAGAATTGATTGTGATACTGGCATTAATGTTAATTATTATATCTGGCTACTACCTACACCAGCAACCCCCAGATTTATTAAGCATAATTCCCCAAGAAGATCGGCTACGTGTTTGGAGCGATCCTTGGAACTATTCGCAGAGTGGTGCTCAAGTGATCCAGTCTTTATATCGAATCTATGAAGGGGGTTGGTTTGTGGAGTCAAATTGGTTTGGGCCGAATAATGGCCCAATTGTAAACTTACCTGCCATTCAGGATGATTTTATTGCGGCTTTTTATCTCCACCGTTTTGGTGCATTGAGTGGCCTAGGATTAATCATCATCCAATTATTTTGGTGTATGGGATTGTTCGCAATTAGCCATCGCTTGATTAATGAGGTATCTCCCAGTTTTCTTGATAGAAGAGCGACTTATTGGCTGGCAATGATGCTGTTTGGTTTAGGCGTGATGCAAGCAGCGCATTGGACGATTTCCTGGGGCAATGTACTTGGACTCTTGCCGGTTATGGGACAACCGATGAGCTGGCTTTCTAGTGGCAATAGCCATTTGTTTGCCTTGACGTTTCCCACACTATTTTTTGGCTTAATTGGCGCTAGAACTAAACTAGAAAGCTTTACTTAATATAGCGCATCAGGTAATAACCAAACAACAAATATTCACCTGATTTTAGGGTTTCTGAATATTCATATAATGTTTCTATTTGATCATTTTCGAGTTTTGGTAATTTTTTCTTGAATTTAAAGTCTGATTTTGGTTGTCCTACCATCACAGTGCTACTTGAACCTTCAAGAATATAAATAGGAACATTTCTACTACATTGGGTCACTTTTAAATAGTGATCTTTGATAAACTCCAGTTTTAATTGAAGTCTTGAAATTTGGTTCTCAAATGCTTGGAATAGTTTAATCTTGATAATAGGAAAATCCTTCATATCTTTGCCATGTTTTGGATCTTCTTTAGGGTCTCGACCTAAAAAGCTAACTGGCAAAGTGGAATTATTATTTTCATCAAGAGGGATACAACGGGAAGTTGCTATACACTGAGGCGCGTCTAATCGATACGAAAACCTATTGTTTTTGTCGAAAAATAATATCCCGTAATACTCATCATCATTGATGCGTTCATATTTATTGAGTCTGCTTTCATTGATTGCGTCAACATCAAGCGTATTGATATCTTTAATTATCAATTTGTTATGATCCAAATGAAAATTGTTTCTTAAAAGCTCAGAATTCTTAGACTCAAGAATTGGACCACCAGATGCCTCATTCCCTGGGTTTCCATCTCGGTTAAGGTTTAATTTCCAATCTTCCATTTTAGGTAAAAGTAAACCAATTACCTCAAGTCGTGGATAAAAACTAAGTTGCACGTTGGTATTGTCAAGATTATACAGTCTTTCTTTGGATGTAATCTTGACAACTAGTTTTTCTCCTTCAGAATTGAAAGTACACTCGTAACTTATATCAGAATCTTTAATTTTTTTGGTAATTTCTCCGGTTTGGATTTGGCCACTTGTTGCTTCTAAATTAGGCATACCCAGCAGGTTTAATTCAATTAGCACATAGCCTTGATTATGGGAAAACCAGTTAGGTGCGCGAATCACGCTTTGCTTAGGGTCATTAGCCAGTAATAAACAATCTTGAGTCGCATATATCGCTGGAGGGCAATTAGTAACCATAGGATGCTTATCTGACCCCCAATCGTAAAAATCCCAATTTGACAACGACTGATAATTTGAACCATTGTAGCTAATTTCGATCTTTGCACGTTGTTGATCACCTGCTGGAATAAAGATACCACGTCCAAATTGAAACCAAACTTCTTCAGGCTCTAACGAGCTATCAAAAAGTGCCAAATAGGAAGGATAGCGATTGTAAAGCAATTCGGTTCTAAAAGCATCACGATGCTTATCCACTAAAGATTGTGTCAATTCAGTAACATCTATTAAATTTCTTGCTACATGATTCCATTGATCGGGATGAATGCGAACAACAACATCAGTAAATATTTTGTGTACTCTTTTAGTTCCGTTGTTATTATCAGATTCTGAATATCGATGAGCATCAAGAGCCAGACAAAGACGATGCTGAGCGTTTGAAGAGTCTTTTTCTTGAATAGCTTTACCTTCCGCATCATTAAACTCATTATCCCAAAGCGCATCGACCTGGTTAAACACATCCGTGACAGCTGTGAGACGTAATGTATAGATATAAGGATTATTTGGGTTTGTCAACCAAGGTTTTTTACCGCTTTGATTATAAAGAAAATCTATAAACATAATAAACTGTAGTATAATTATTAAAAAATCAGGTTTTTGTGATTTTAACTAAGGATAACTAAAATAAATATGAATGAAAAACAAATCAAGTCATTAATTGGCTTAGTAAGGCGCTTGCATAAGCAAAAATATCCAGTGTTAGCAATAGTCATCATCGCAGTGGCTTCGTTATTAGTCAATAATAATTGGCTAAAAAATGCTTTTTCTCCAACTGCGGCTGATGAGTGTAAAGTGCTAAAAGTTTATGATGGCGATACAATGACTTTGCAATGCGCTGGAAAATCTGAAAAAACTAAAGTGCGTATGTATTGCATTGATACCGCAGAAATCCGGCAAAAACCTTGGGGTCATCAGGCACGCGACCATTTGCGTTCAATCACTGGTGAAACAGTACGCTTAGTTGAGATTAATAAAGACCGATATGGGCGAACTGTGGGAGAAGTCTATAGCGGCGAAGTGAACTTAAATTTGGCCCAAGTTAAAGCTGGACAAGCAGCGGTTTATGAGGCTTATTGTAAAAAACCAGCCTATAAACTTGCTGAAAATCAAGCTAAACAGGCTAATTTAGGTATTTGGTCAGAATCTGGTTCTCACCAAAGCCCTTGGGAATGGCGTAAGCAGCAAAGATCGAAATAAATTTAAGTACTAATCAATTTAGGAGTTCAAGATAAATCTTGGACTCCTAGCAGCAAATAACATATAATTACTATTTATTATTTTTTATCGTTCCTACGCAGCGACTGAATGAGCTAGGACTTTGGTGCAATGACTTTAATTCATAAGGAGAATTTTCGTGGACATCAAACTCGTAGATATTATCCTACATATTGACGAAACCCTCGATCACGCGAAACTAGAAAGCATATCAGACAAAATTCGCCAACAAGATGGTGTTGTTTCGGTAGCCTTTCACGATGATAAAGCTCATCTAATGATTGTCGAATACAACCCCGATAAAAATAAATCTGCTGATATTCTCAAATGTGTCACGGATCAAGGCGTTCATGCGGAGTTGATAGGCTTATAAGGTTTTTTTAATAAAAAATCCAAATTTGTCTTGTTCCCAGGTGCCGGATCACTGTTATTAAGTTTTCGAGGATAAAGTTTTTTTGAAAAAAAAACTTTATCCTCGAAAGGACAAATTCGCACCGGAGTACAAAGCGTAGCTTTGTCGTTGTCAGTGCTGACAAAGCTGCGCTTTGTACTCCACAGCTTTCTTCCTGCAAAAACTGAAGCGCAGTATCTTTAGCTACCATCTCCAGATAAGCACGGGCAATTGTTTTTTGGATAATAAATATAAGTTTATTTAATGGCACGTAAAAAAAATATATATTATTGTAAACAATGTGGTGGTTCTACTTCAAAATGGGTGGGACAATGCCCTGATTGTGGAGAATGGGATTCCTTAGAAGAGAGCACCATAGAAGAAGCACCCAGTACTTATCAAAATAAAAATAGTTCTATCACTGGTTACAGCGGCGCTGAAGCAAGCGTTTGTTTATTAGATGAAGTCGAAGCCGTAGAAACTGCTCGAACAACAACAAACATTAGTGAGCTAGACCGAGTTTTAGGTGGCGGTTTAGTTGGTGGCTCAATCATCTTAATTGGCGGCGATCCTGGCATCGGTAAATCCACCTTGCTGTTGCAAACCCTGTCACAAATCAGCCTAGTTTCCCCTACTCCCCCACTATACGTCACAGGTGAGGAATCTCCTCAACAAGTTCGTATGCGTGCCGAACGTTTAGGTTTAGATGTCCATAAAATCAAATTGCTCACAGAAACTGAGGTGGAAAAAATTCTCTATACCGCACAACAAGAGCAACCTAAAGTTATGGTCATCGACTCTATTCAAACGATACATACTGAACGCATACAGTCGGCTCAAGGTTCGGTGTCACAAATCCGCGAAAGTGCGGCACAATTGGTGCGTTTTGCTAAAACAACGAATACTACTATATTTCTGGTTGGCCATGTGACTAAAGAAGGTTCATTAGCTGGGCCGCGTGTTTTGGAACACATGGTAGATACAGTGCTTTATTTTGAAGGAGATACAGGTAGCCGTTATCGGATGATACGGGCGATTAAAAACCGCTTTGGTGCGGTGAATGAGTTAGGCGTGTTTGAAATGACAGACAAAGGCTTAAAAGAAGTAACTAACCCTTCAGCTATTTTTCTCTCACCAAAAGAAGAAGAGGTGCCGGGTAGTGTTATTATGGTTACGCATGAAGGCACACGCCCTATGTTGGTAGAAGTACAAGCCTTAGTCAATGCAACAAATAATCCGAATCCGCGCCGAGTAGCTTTAGGATTGGACCCAAATCGCTTAGCGGTTTTGTTAGCGGTTTTACAGAAACATGGTGGCGTGGCAACTTATGATATGGATGTTTTTATTAATGTTGTCGGCGGAATAAGAATCACAGAAACTGGGGCAGATTTAGCGATTATATTAGCCGTTTTATCCAGTTTGCGTAATGTGACGTTGCCCAGAGATTTAGTAGTCTTTGGAGAAATGGGTTTAGCTGGGGAAATTCGTCCAGTACAGAGTAGTATGGAACGTTTACGCGAGGCAGATAAGCACGGTTTTATACGAGCAATTATCCCAAAAACTAACGCCCCAAAGGATAAATTCTCAACTCTTGAGGTAGTACCAGTTTGGCGTTTAGTTGATGCATTGCATAGCCT
>JAUXCJ010000021.1 GCA_030618965.1 Thiomargarita sp. | reverse complement strand
GCAACACCAGTTCAAGACAGTAATCAGCAAGAGCAGGGAAAAGTCTTCCAAGATCGTTTAAAAGACGGTAGTTTAGGACCTAAAATGGTTTGGATTACAGCCGGTTCTTTTAGAATGGGCGACATTCAAGGGGATGGTGATTCTGATGAAAAACCGGTGCATCGAGTTTCGGTGAGTGCTTTTGCTATGGGGCGGTATGAGGTAACGTTTGCAGAATATGACAAGTTCGCGGAAGCTACAGCTAGAGAGAAACCAAAAGATAAAAGCTGGGGGCGTGGCAATCGCCCTGTTATTAATTTATCTTGGCACGATGCTGTAGCTTATACGAAATGGCTGAGTCAAGAAACTGGGAAAAAATATCGTTTGCCTACAGAGGCGGAATGGGAGTATGCCGCTCGTGCAGGAACAGAAACTAAATACTGGTGGGGTAATACGGCTTCTCACGAGTATATGAATTACGGTATAGAGGCATGTTGTAATGGTTTAGTAACGGATAAAGACCGTTGGAAGTACACTGCCCCTGTAGGTTCTTTCGCAGCTAATCAGTTTGGGCTGCATGATACTGCTGGTAACGTCTGGGAGTGGACTTGCTCTGAATATCACGATAAGTATCAAGGTGATGAAGCAATTTGCAATAACAATGCTAATAAGTTTGTATTACGTGGTGGTTCGTGGGGCGACGATGCGATGTGGACTCGGTCGGCGGCTCGGGACGGCTACATGCCGGAAGCTCGTTTCGTGGTCAGCGGTTTTAGGATCGCTATGAGCAAATAAGTCTTTGTTATTGTGGTCTTTTGCTTTTGGAATAGTTCGTTTTGAATATGCTAACAGGAATTCAGTCAAAAACTACGATATTAAAATTTATGCTTTCAAGGATCAAGTTTTTTGAAAAAAGACTTGATCCTCGAAGGCTCTATTGATGTCCTTTTTCCTGTTGCACTTTTATCAAATGGTGTAGATTACAATCCTTGCTTCGGACACGATTTCCCTTTTTATCGACAATGCGAAAATAATTAGTCGATTCTGGACAGGCATTTTGCTGTATCCATGATTCGCCTAAATCTATTAGGTTGTTCCAACGATTACGAGGGGTAGATGATAAATCACATTTTATCTGCTTATTTGCTATTGTGTAACCTTCGTTATAGGCGATAAAGTATCCAATGCTATTCGCTAGATTAAAAAAATTACATTCATCATCTCTTGGAGAATGAGAGGCGTCGGTTTTCAAATTTTGAAAGAGAGGAATTTTAAAACCTTTTATGCCTGCTATCATTGTTTGAGTAAGCGATTTTAATACGCTGTCATATTTAGGCGAATAAAAATTGAGGATTTTTAGGTTTTTGGGAAGAATCCGGGGATTCCTTAACCTGCTATTTTCAGGTAATGCTGTTCCCAAAAAGTAAATGCCTTTCAGGCTTTTTAATCTCTTTTTTTGTTTATTCAGGCTTTCCAGTATGACTTTTGTACCTAAACTATAACCGATTAGGTAGTAGGACTTCCCCTTTTTTTCGTAGGACTTAATTCGTCTTGATAAACGACGGGCTTCTTTAAGTGCAGTTTTATTGGCTTTTTCCCATTTTCCTGGCACTTTGATGGCATCAATTAGGTATGAACCTCTCCGTATTTCTCGTGATTTCCAGCCGTGATTTTTAATCCTGACATGAAAATCTGGTATCTGTTTGAACCATTTTTGTAATTTTGGTGTAAATTCTCTCCCAATGCGGCTGGCGTTAAAACCAGATACGAAAATAATAGTTGTGGTGTCGTAGTTTTTGGGAGGCGGCGGGGGTAAATTGTCACAGCTGGATGCCATGATTGAAGTAACAGGTATAGTCATCATGATGATAGTTATCATGATGCTTTTCAAAAAGATAAGGCTTTTCATTTGTTGATCTCCGTCGGGTGGGCAACAAAAAGACGCTGCACACCCGACAATAAAACTATTTTTTCCCTAAAGATTGTCGCAAATAAGATATCAGCTTATAAGCCGGCACATAACCAGGCACTAATTCACCATCAGACAAAACGAGGGCAGGCGTTCCTGTCACACCAATGCTTTGTCCCAACTGCAATTGCTTTGCAACTGGATTTTTGCAGACTACTGGTTTAATTTCACGTCCGGCTTTGGCATTAGTCATGGCTTGTTTTTTATCCTTGGCGCACCAGACTGATACCATTTTCTTATAAGTCGGTGAACCTACGCCCGCTCGTGGAAAGGCAAAATAACGCACTTTGACACCATATTCATTCAGCTTAGCTACTTCATTGTGGAATTTGGCACAATAATGACAATCGACATCAGTAAAGACATTTACTGTGTATTTTGTAGCATTTTTTGGTGCAAAAACAACCATTTTTCTTTCACTCATGGTATTGAGTGCTTTAATACGCAATTGATTACGTTTCTCATCAGTCAAATTTCGAGGCGTTTTGCTTTCATAAAGATCACCCCTTATAAAATGAGCTCCATCTGCGGAGATATAAAATGCTTCATTGCCAATCATTGTTTCATATAAATTGGCAATTGGGGAAGGATTTACTGATACCTTATCAGCATTCATTAGTTGTTGTAAGCGGTTTGCGGTTTGAGTGACTGCGCTAGGTACTTCTGCGAAAGCGGATGAAACCATCAGTAATAAACCGAGTGTCAGGAAAATACGCATATATAGCTCCTAAATATAAAATAAAGTCAGTTCAGTTAATCTCTAAAATTAATGAATTGTAAGGGCAAACCAAAGTCTTGTTCACGCAATAAGGCCATAATTTCTTGCAAGTCATCGCGTTTTTTTCCTGTCACGCGCACTTGCTCGCCTTGAATTGATGCTTGGACTTTAAGTTTGGTGTTTTTGATTGCCTTGACGATTTTTTTGGCAATGTCTTTGTCTATGCCTTGCTTAACTGTCATTGGCAAACGCGCACGAAGATTTTGGATTTCTACTTTTCCAGCCTCTAGCGAATTAATATCGACTTTCCGCTTAGCCAGTTTTTTATTTAAAATGGTTTGAATCTGATCTAATTGAAATTCGGTTTCGGCTTGTAAAGTCACGCTATCTTCAGAATAGTCAACTTTTGCATCAGTGCCTTTAAAATCAAACCGTGTTGAGATTTCTCGGTTAGTTTGATCAATTGCGTTGGACAATTCGTGCAAATCTACTTCTGAAACAATATCAAAGGATGGCATAATGTTTCATCCTATTAGTTGGCTTTTCTGACTGCAATCTTTTCCTTAATACGCGCAGCTTTACCACGTAACTTACGCATGTAGTAAAGTTTCGCTCGTCTGACATCTCCGCGCCGCTTGACTTGAATGCTGTCAATTAATGGGCTGTAGCTTGGAAAAACTCGCTCGACTCCTTCACCATGTGAAATTTTGCGAACTGTAAAAGAGGAATTGAGTCCTCGATTACGCTTGGCGATGACTAAGCCTTCAAAGGCTTGTAAACGTTCTTTGGTGCCTTCTTTGATTTTGACTTTGACGATAATAGTATCACCTGGACTGAATGCAGGTATTTCCTTTGTCATCTGTTCTTTGTCCAGTTCGGCAATTATGTTTGTCATTTTGATTTAATCTCCCTTTGGTTGGTTTCGGTAATAAATTCGTTTAATAATGTTTGTTGTTCAAGATTTAAATGGATTTTTTCTAATAATGCTGGATAACGAGACCAGGTTTTTCCTAAAGCTTGTTTTTTGCGCCAACGAGCAATTTCACAATGGTTGCCAGATAATAAGACGGCTGGCACCTTTTGCCCGTCAATTTCTTCTGGTCGTGTATAGTGCGGATAATCAAGTAGTCCGTTATAAAAAGAATCCTCTGTTGCGGAGTCTTTATGTCCCAATGCACCTGGCAATTGTCGTATCAAGGCATCAATTATCACCATAGCTGGAAGTTCGCCACCACTGAGGACGTAATCGCCTATTGACCATTGTTCATCAATGTCTTGTTCTATTATTCGTTCATCAATGCCTTCGTAACGCCCTGATATAAATAATAATTTTTTATTATTCAATAAGCTATGAACTCCATCTTGATCTAAACGCCGGCCTTGTGGTGAGAGATAAATTACCCGCGTATCGTTGCCCATTGTACTGAGAGCGGCCTTGATTGTAGCCCTCAGAGGCTCGACTTGCATCACCATACCGGGGCCACCACCATAAGGACGATCATCGACACGACGATGCTTATTATGAGTAAAATCTCTTGGATTCCAAGTAGATAGTGTAAATAATCCGTTTTCTAAGGCTCTAGCAGTGATGCCACCACAACGCAGTGCATCAAGCATTTCGGGAAATAGGCTAATAACTCCAATATGCAAGGAAATGTCTCCTTAAAAATCCGCCCCCCAATCGACTCGTAACACGCTTTGCGCTAAATCGACATCAAGTACGACTTGTTCAAGCAAAAAAGGAATCAAGCGTTCACGCTCGCCTTTTAGTACTAAAACGTCATTCGCCCCGGTTTCTAATAAATGATCCACTTGGCCTAAAGTGATCCCCTCACGGTTTATCACTGTTAAACCAATTAAATCTGCCCAATAATATTCACCATCTGATGGCTGAGGTAATTGTTGACGCTCAACAGCAATCTCCGCACCCAGTAAACGACTGGCTTGATCGCGGTCATTAATAGACTCGAAGCGGGCAATAATACCTTTACCTTGTGCTCGTCCTTCAGATACCGATATTGTTTGCCATTGTCCATTTTGACCGAGTTGCCAAGGCGAATAGTTGAGAATATTTTTAATTGGACGTGTATAAGAAAATATTTTAACCCAACCACGTACACCATAGAGGCCGCTGATATGTCCGATCATTATCCGCATGACTCTTGACTAATTTTCAGTTGTCTCAGTTGTCTCAGTTGTCTCAGTTGACGGCGTTTCTGCTGCGGTGCTACTTTCTGTTGGCTTTGTATCGGCAGGGGCAGCAGCAGGGGCAGCAGCCGTTTCTACAGGCATTTTTTGAACTTGCTTGATTAATTGAGCAACCCTTTCACTTGGTTGTGCGCCAACACTGAGCCAATATTGAGCGCGTGCCATATCAAGGCGCAATCCCTCTTGTTTCTCATTAGCAAGTGGATTAAAAAAGCCTAGACGCTCAACAAATCGCCCATCACGACGATTACGTGAATCTGTAACAACAATATGATAAAAAGGGCGTTTTTTCGCGCCACCACGACTTAAACGAATAGAAACCATGTGATTTTTTGCTATCCTGTTAATTAAATGAGTTATGCTTTGAACAAAATAAAAACCAACCATTATATATAAGTAATGAATGATAAGAAAGTATGTTATTTATTAATTAGGATAGTTCAAGCTTAAAATTTGCCTTGCAAATACACCCAAAGTTAAAATTAAATTGATAAGATACTAGCAAAAACTCAAGCAAATGATTTACACTAGAGCCACCTTTATATGGCTGTATCCCATATTAACATTAAGTAAATTGAATACATAAAGGAAAATAATGATGTTATTTAAAAAAGCTTTGCCTTTGATAGTAGCAGGGATTTTGCTATTGTGCTCAAGCTCTTATATTATGGCTGGGCAGTTTAGAACTGATGATGGTTATGTCATCCATTACAATGCCCTCAGTACCGAAATGTTGCCATCAGAAGTGGTGCGTTCTTATGGGATTGTGCAAAGTAAGCATCGTGGCTTGTTGAATATTTCCATTCGCAAAGGCGGTAAAAAACAGTTTCAGCACACTCAAGCTGTTTTTGCACAAGTCACTGCTCACAGCACCAATCTCGCTGGACAGTTTAAAAAGTTGAAAATTCAACGTATTGAAGAAGGAAGTGAGGATTCCAAGGCAGTTTATTATATTGCTGTATTCAGTATTACTAATGCTGAAACCTTGGAATTTACCATTACAGTCGATCCTGATTCTCAAGGCAAGGCGCATAAAATTAAGTTTCGCCAACAGTTTTTTATTGACTAAAATTAAATAATAAGGGCAACCACAGAGGGATTGCCCCTACTTAACCAATCTAGCAGTCCCTAGGGGCTGCTTTTTTCATTTTTGGGATAGGTACAATTATGCCAAATGCTTTAATGCCTAATTATGCCCCTCAACCTGTCGCTTTTGTGAAAGGTAAAGGTGTCAGGCTCTGGGATACACAAGAAAAAGAATATTTAGATGGCCTTTCAGGTATAGCTGTTTGTGGTTTGGGACATGCTCATCCCACTATCACTGCTGCTATTTCTGAACAAGCTCAGCAATTATTACACACTTCTAATCTCTACAATATTCCCCATCAACAAAGTTTAGCAAATGCGTTGGTGCGAATCAGCGGTATGGAGAAAGCGTTTTTTTGTAATTCTGGGGCGGAAGCTAATGAGGCTGCGCTAAAAATTGCTCGCTTGTATGGGCATAAGTTGGGTATAGAAAAACCCACAGTAATTGTGACTGAAAAGTCATTTCATGGGCGCACTTTGGCCACTTTATCAGCAACTGGTAATCCAAAAGTGCAAGCAGGATTTGCACCGCTGCTAGAGGGATTTATCCATGTCCCTTATAATAACGTGGACGCAATGGCTGAAGTTATTAAGCAGCATCCAGAAGTCGTCGCGGTGCTTGTAGAGCCAGTTATTGGCGAAGGCGGGATTATTATTCCTGATGACGATTACTTAGTTAAAGTGCTAAATTTGTGCGATAGCTACAATTGTCTATTGATGCTTGATGAAATTCAAACTGGTATGGGGCGTACTGGGCAATGGTTTGCCTATCAACATACTGATATTCTGCCTGATGTGTTGACGCTTGCTAAAAGTTTAGGTAATGGTGTGCCAATTGGGGCTTGTTTAGGACGTGGCAAGGCTGCTGATATTTTACAACCCGGTACACATGGCTCGACTTTTGGTGGTAATCCCTTAGCCTGTAGAGCGGCATTAGCAGTGATTGAAACCCTTGAAAAAGAAAAGCTACCGCAACGCGCTCAAGTATTGGGGCAGCGTTTTTATCAAGGATTCATCAGTGATTTAGAGGGTGTTGCAACTGTGCGGGATATTCGAGTTAAAGGCTTGATGATTGGCATTGAACTTGATAAGCCTTGTGCTCAATTGGTGACTAAAGCCCTTGAACAAGGATTATTAATCAATGTCACCGCCGAGCGTGTTATCCGCCTATTGCCGCCATTGATTTTAACTGACAAAGAAGCAGATAAAATTATCTCTATAGTAAGTAACTTGATTCGAGAATTTTAAACACAAGGAGACGCTTATGTTGCCCCGTCACTTTCTCACCTTAATGGATTTATCCAAAGATGAACTACATAAATTAATTGCGCGTGCTATTGAACTCAAAAACATGCCAAACAATAATAGAGAATATGAACCGTTTAAAAACAAAGTATTAGCTATTATTTTTCAAAAATCTTCTACTCGTACTCGTGTTTCCTTTGAAACCGCTATGATTCAATGTGGCGGGCGTTCAATTTTTCTATCTACGCATGATTCACAATTGGGGCGTGGCGAACCGATTGAGGATACTGCACGAGTATTATCAAGGATGGTTGATTGTGTAACTATACGCACTTTTGAGCAGGAAAAAATTGAACTTTTTGCTCAATATTCTAAAGTACCCGTAATCAATGCGCTAACTGATATATGTCATCCTTGTCAATTATTAGCTGATATTCAAACTTATGTTGAACATAGAGGTGCAATTCAAGGCAAAAAAATCGCTTGGATAGGAGATGGTAATAATATGTGCCATTCCTATATGCGGGCAGCTTGTCAATTTGACTTTGAATTAGCCATTGCCTGCCCAAGCGATTATCAACCCAATAGCGACTTACTGAATGAAACCAAGGCAAACGTTAGCCTTTTTTCTGATCCTTCGCAAGCGATTAAAGGGGCTGATTTAGTCTCGACTGATGTTTGGGCAAGTATGGGGCAGGAGGAAGAACAGACAAAACGTGCAGAAAGTTTTGCACCTTATCAAGTGAATAGTCAACTAATGGCTTTAGCAAAAACAGATGCTTTATTTATGCACTGTTTGCCCGCTCATCGCGGTGAAGAAGTCACTGGAGAAGTGATTGATGGCGCACAAAGTGTTGTCTGGGATCAAGCTGAGAATCGCTTACACTCGCAAAAGGCATTATTAGAATTTTTACTATGCTAAATAACATCCAGATAATCCTAGTTGGCATCACACACCCTGGCAACATTGGTGCTGCTGCACGCGCCATGAAAACAATGGGCATCTCACAAATGCGCCTAGTACAACCTAAACTTTTCCCCAATGTCGAAGCGACTGCACGGGCGAGCGGTGCTGATGACATTTTGGCAAATGCACAAGTCTTTGATACACTTGAAGACAGCTTAAAAGATTGCCACCTAGTTTTTGGAACCAGCACGCGCTTGCGGCATCTCACTTGGCCAACTTTAGCACCAAAAGCCTGTGCAGAAAAATCGCTGAAATTTGGTGGAAAAGTAGCTATTATTTTTGGACGAGAACAATCGGGATTGACAAATGAAGAACTTGAGCTTTGTCATTTCCTCGTACAAATTTCCACTAATCCGACATTCAGTTCCCTTAATGTCGCTTCTGCGGTTCAAATTTTAGCTTATGAACTGCACGAGAGCTTTATAAAACTAAACCATTCTGGGGAAATTGTAGCATTGGAAAATCCGCCAGCCTCCGCAGAAATGATGGGGCACTTCTATCAACATCTTGAACAAACCTTGATTGATATTGAATTTTTAGATCCTGATAAACCCAAACATTTAATGCGGCGCTTGCATCGCCTCTTTAATAAAATACAACCTATTGATTCAGAAGTTAATATCTTACGCGGTATTCTAACAGCGGCACAAAAAGCAAAGACCCCTCCCCCTAGCCCCCTCCCGATGGGCGGGGGGAACGTCCACCCCAGCGGGGGGGATTGAGGG
>JAUXCJ010000252.1 GCA_030618965.1 Thiomargarita sp. | reverse complement strand
TCCGAGGTTTTGGAAACCTCGGAGGTCTGAATTTAAAGCCTGAAGCCAAGACCTCCGAGGTTTTGGAAACCTCGGAGGTCTGAATTTAAAGCCTGAAGCCAAGACCTCCGAGGTTTTGGAAACCTCGGAGGTCTAATTTCCTGCCTAGTTTTCTTTATCCTTAACGACTTCTTGTTTAGGAGTCATTTCCTTAATGAATTCAGTTATTTTACTAGTTGTTTGAGCCAATTCCTTGGCAGCTTTTGTTGTCTCATTTATAGTATCCACTACTTCACCTGCCTTATGTATACTGCCCAATACAACACAACTAGGTAAAGAGCTTAATAGAAACAGCACAGTGATGGATTTTTTCAAAAGCGAATAGTTTTGCACTTTGTATCTCTCCTAATTTAAATAATTCAGTAACAGTAGTATTGTTAGTTAATTAACGGCACTTAAATCAAATCATCCAAGTTTAGAAAATATCCTGTTAGTCAGGCTTTATTAATCAATAACTGCACCCACTTAAAATCATCCATATTTGGTTGAAATTTTTTAGGATAAAATTTAGAAATCATTTAGGATGCCAAGACCTTCGAGGTTTTGAAAACCTCGGAGGTCTCAATTTACAATTCATTTTTAGGATGCCTATCCCCGCTATCTATTTTTTAAATAACTGCGATTAAACTGAATTATCCGGAATTTTTTAGGACTAGAAAATTTTAATTGACTTATTACTAAGATTTGATTTTATAATAGGAACAATCAATTCAGGAGGTAGCTATGACCGTAAACCAACAGTGTCCAGAAGAACCTAATCGTGAAATGCCCGGACATGTCTATGTAGTGCCAGATAAAAATTGGGGATTTGAAGCGGTGGGGCGAGATGATCATCCCGGTATTTGTATTGATTGTAATGAAAAACAAAGAAAAGTGCGTTTGTGCAAAGGACGCGATTTTGAAACACTTAATCCTAAATACCGTGCATCGTATATGGTTATATTGTCTGATGATGAAAATGGTCTAAAAAAAGACACAGCCTTTCAGCAAAAATTGACAGAATTTCGACTACGCAAAGTGTTGTTATATTATAAGGGAGAAAAGCCACGCTATATTGGAACTATAAATAAAAATGACTTCCAATATCTTTTAAATTTTGTCAACCGGGCCATCCCAAATGACTGAATATATAATAACCTTACAAATAGACAAATGGCCTCCTGAAGCTTTGCTAGAAGCTATTGCCAAAGTCTTACGCTTTAATATGCGTAAACGCGGTTTATGGACAGCTCCACCCGCTTGGCTTAACTATCCAGAATGGCAAAGTTGGAAAGAACCTAACGCATTTGATGACTTAGTTTTTGATTGCTACGAATTTGCGGTTGTCAAACGTATTGAAGGTTTACGCAACGCTCTCAATCGATTTGACAACATAGACGGATTGATATTTAGAAATATCAAGAATTTTCTAACCGAGCAACAATCACGCTATGATCCTATAGGCTATAGCGTTGCGGGTAATGTTAAAAAAGCTATTCAGCAAGCCATCGAGTTAGGTGAACTGACTGCCCAAGATTTGGATGAAACTAAAAAAATTCAGAATAGCACCTTGCTCACTTTTTCTTCAACTCAATCAACAACTGAAAACTCACTCTTAGAGGGACTCCGTTGTAACAAAGCATGGGCAGAGCTACGATTAAAACTGGTGCGTAGAAGTGAAATCGCTCAAGATGACCTTTGTGAAATCGTGTGCCAATTAGCAGATAATGGAATTAAAAGCTTTCTATTCAAGGATTTAGTTAACATTATAAAAGCTGAAGTCCGTACATTTAATACAGTGCTAGACGATGAAACCCGTGCCCTTGAAGATTTAGGTGGTGATATACCCCAACTGGTTAAAATTATTGCACCTGATACTACATACGAGGATTGGAAAAGTTGGACTTATTTCGTTGAACAAGTGGAAAAAGACATTACCCAATTAAAGCCTAAAAAACGTCGTGTACGAATTGAGAAAATTTTTCGTGAATTAGTTCGTTTGAGTAAGACGGCTGAATCGCAGCTATCCCTAGCTGAACTGGCACGCCTTTTGGACATTCCTTCCAGTACACTCTGTGAGGACATGAAAATTCTTAGGGACATTGTACAAAAACTAAGATCGGATGATTTATTATAATTGCTGTTATTATATAAATATCATAAATGAGTTTTAAATTAGACCTCCGAGGTTTTGAAAACCTCGGAGGTCTTTGTAAATTTATTAGAATCTAAACTAACTATAAAAATTTTTATGAAATTTTATAATTACTTTAGAGGGAATTCAGAAAGATAATGAGGAGCCCTCGCAATGTTTAACCAAAAACGTTTAGAAAAACTACGCCAACTCGCTACCAAAATAGAACAAAAGCGAGTACTAAAAACCGAAAAATTGTCCCATCGATCTAACCAACCACAACTTGGAGATATTTTTGTCTTTGATACTCCCGAAACAGTTGGTTTGCAATGGGTAGTACTAAAGCCACATCCAGATAATGAGCAACTTTTATTTACTATTCCTGCTGATGATAATCCAATGGTAGGTTCGACTGATATTGCTCTTTCAGAAAATGCTATGTGTGGTCCCCTTACGCTCCGCTGTAGCAACGGAGTATGGATTCATAAAACCGATTTTGACATGAGCGGGCGAGTGGGACTTGTGGAAAAGTGGGATTTACAATGTGCCCTGGAGCAGGTAAAACAAATCTCCAATGGAACATTACAAACTACTATTTGGCAAACTGAAAATGATGTTGATCCGAACTATGAGGAATGGATGAGCGAAGTTGTGATTCGAGGACAAATTGCCCTAGAAAACGCTATCCAAGAACTTTCAGCGGAGCAAATTGCAAGCCGCGATGTCATACAACTAACTGATTTTGAATTGATTAAAAAATCACAAGAAGGACTTATCTTTGCATGGAGTTTTGATCGTCAACGTCAGCTATGTCTTGAACTATCAATGACAGATAGTACGGCGAAATTGATACAAAGCTACAATAACGGGCAAAACTGGAAAGGAGATGTGCTTTGGCCAATTATATTTAATAATCAGCGTCTTGAGTTTATTAAAGCTAATGCAAGTCAAAGTGTTTGCCAATTAACGCCAGAGTTGGTAAGAGAAATTGCTCAGGCATTTAACTTATCCGAGTTTTATCAGAACTGGGCTATATCAAAACCAGTTCGTAAGCCAATTTCATTGTTAGAGAAATTCGCGTCATCACTAAAGCAATCTTTTGATCTGCAACCAATATCGCCATTAGCACAACCATTAGGAGAAGAACCAGAGAAAACCAGTTATTATCAAATAGATAATTTAAAGCTAGGTATCTTTGGAACTGATGAAGATGACATTATACAATTAAAGCTTAATTGGTTAGGCAATCAGCAGGTAAACATTATACTGTTTGAAGATGATGAACCTGTGCAAAAAGAAATGCAAACTAAAGCAGCAGAGTTTTTCTTTGATCCTAGTCAAGCACATGTCATTGTAGTACAGAATGCTACTGGCACAGAATTATACCGCTTACCCCTGAATGAAATTGAATAAACTATGAATCAAGTTCTAGGAGATTGCTGGTTATGGCCAGAAGCAAACGGAGTTCGTTGGTGGACTCCTTCTGATACGGGATTATTGCCTATCACTTTACCCAGTAGCATAAGTCACCAAATTGCCGATTTGCGTGAATCGCAACAAAAACCTTTGCGTTCAAGCTTGGAACCGAAATTATATGAAGTTATCAGTCAACAATTGCAACAATATCCTCAAGGATTGCGATTATATTTAAGTGAGGATTTACCTTCAGAATGGCATCGCTTTCCTTTTCAATGGTTACACATGGAAGATGGTAACAACTTACAGGGAAAACTTATAGTA
>JAUXCJ010000044.1 GCA_030618965.1 Thiomargarita sp. | reverse complement strand
GGTAATTGTGGTGATTATTTGTGATCGAGGCGATAGATATTTGTCAACAGGTATTTTTCCTGACGAAAGTTGACATAAAAATGTCTTGAATAAGAAGTATCTGATGATATTATATTTATTGATAACAAGGTCATTGGCTAAATGGATTGAGCTTATTTATAATTAAATCAATAATTTAATAAAGACAAGGGAGACAAAAATGAAAGTAACAGCAATAGGTGCACATTCAGCTTTTGCTACAGGAATTTATGAGGAAGCCATTCCAAGCGAAAAGGTTCGTGAACTTGCTTTAAAAATCGCTCATTCAGCTGAATCGTTCTCCGAAGAGGCTATTAGGGCTGAAATTGATAAATTGAGTCAGCGTTTGTATGCGCCTAGATGGCAATCTAATTTCTTGATTGAGTTTGATATGCCAAGTAAAAGAGGAAATGGCCCTTATCGTTTACTGATTGATGCCGGTGGCGATATTAGACATGCTTTAAAAGCTATGGGTTTATCTTCTAACGATATAGACGGTGTTTATATTTCTCATCCCCATAATGATCATATTGGTGGTATAGAATACTTGGCATTGACAACCTTTTTTAATCCTTTTTATTCCAAAGCAAAAAAAGAATGGCTTGAGAATACACCTATTACTGAGAAATTGTTTCTTGAGCATAACTGGTGGCCAGTTCCGCCCAAGAATACAAAGCCCGATCTTTTTATTCATCCAAAAGTGCTGCGCCCATTGAAAAGAGCTGTCGGTCCAGGTTTAGATACTTTGCAAGGCGTACATGATGTCAGCCTTTACACCTATTTTGATGTTCATCTTCTCGGTAAACAGGACAATGGGAAAACTAAAAGCTATGGCTTTGAAGATAGTAGTGGAAAATGGATGTTAACGCCTATTTTTGCAATGCATGTCATTTCCAGTTCTGAAGAAATGCCAAGTTATGGCATCAGTTTAGAACATTCTAGTGGTTATAATATCTTGATGCCAACAGACATTGCATCTATGACACCCCCACAATTAAAGCTGCTCTATCAACGAGCCAATAGAATTTATATGGATTGCGAAACCGCCCCGTTTCCTTCCGGTGTACATCCACATATTAATGATTTAATTAATCATATGGATAAGGATCTTCAAAAAAAATGTATTCTTTATCATTATGATAAAGTGCCTGAATTTCCAGATGGTATGTTTTATGGGGTTTTAAAACTGGGAGATTCACATACTTACCCTGATCAGAGCTTCTTGGATAACAGTATTGAGAACAAATGAGGACATTAGCAAGAGAAAATGCACTGACTCATTTACCAATTCATATTATTACTGGTTTTCTGGGTAGTGGAAAAACCACTTTGCTTAATCAATTGCTACAGCAGCCAGGCATGGAAGAAACTGTTGTAATTGTTAATGAATTTGGTGAAATAGGTATTGACCATTTATTAGTTAAAGCAACAACTGAGAATATGGTGTTGCTTGAAGGGGGATGTTTATGTTGTTCAGTGCGTACCGATTTAGTCAATACCTTGGAGGATTTATTTCATAAACAGGCTTGTAAAAAAATTCCTAAATTTAAACAAATAATTGTAGAAACAACTGGCATAGCTGATCCAGCGCCGATTCTACGCACATTGATAAATGATCCTTTTATTGCTAGGCATTATCGTTTAGGTGTGATTATTACAACGGTTGATGCCGTGTATGGTACCGAACAACTGGATGAGTATCAGGAATCGGTCAAGCAAGCGGCGTTAGCAAATATGCTTATTGTGACGAAAATTGATCTCGTTGATGCTGCGAAGCTGGCAGTTTTGAAACAACGTTTGCGAGGTTTAAATCCCAGTGCATCTATAGATGAACTCAATCTCAATGAACAGAAGCTTGATCCTCGCAGCTTATTTGAAAGGGATTGTTATAATCCCGAAACGCAACGGCTTGATGTCAATCGTTGGTTACAAGCCGATATTTATAGTGACAATCAATCTCCCCCGTCTCTTAATCATATCCATGATGCCTATATCAAAAGCTTTTGTATTGAACACGATGAACCTTTACATTGGTTGACGTTGGAACATTGGATACAGCAATTAACTCGTTTGCGTGGCAAGGATTTGCTGAGGGTTAAAGGCATTGCTTATACTTATGAAACGGATTTACCAGTGCTTATTCAAGGCGTTCAACATATTTTCCAACCCCCTGTAACTTTAGATGCTTGGCCAACTGATGAGCGACGTTCACAAATTGTGTTTATTACCCGTAATATTGAGAAAACAACAATTGAACGTGTACTCGCTGCTTTGAAAAAAAGCCAAACTCCAGTTGATGTTTGTCAAGCGGCATTGATTTTATTATAAATTTCATAAATTCTCTATTCCTCCCATATTGCTTCATTTTATTTATTTATTTTCTTCATTATCATTTTTTATTTTGTTTTCGTATAGCTTATATGCTATATTAATCACACATTTTTACTACTGTTGTAAATACACAACATTTTTTTATAAATAGGAATAGCTTTAATAATGAAATTTCAATATCGTGCTGCACTTAGCTGTGCTTTATTTGTTGCGACTTTACCAATGGCTCAAGCTGAAATACCAGTAGAATTTAGTGGCGAGGTTGCATTAACCACAGATTATGTCTTTCGTGGTATCAGTTTTAGTGATGAAAACTTTGCTATACAAGGCGAATTTGATGCTACCCATTCCTCTGGGGCGTATATTGGTGTTTGGGCTTCTAATATAAGCGGATTACCTGAAGGTGGCAGTGTCGAACTTGATGTATATGCAGGCTATGCTGGTAAAATAAACAATTTTGGATACGATGTCTTTGTAACCCGTTTTATCTTTCCGGGAACAGGTGAGGATGATACAACTGGTAAGAATCATCATTATTTCGATTTTCATGAATATACCTTAGCATTGAGTTATAGTCTGCCAGTGGGCACTGAATTTGGTGTGCGATATGATTACGCCCCTAATTGGTACGGCAATAGTACTGGTTTCGCTAATAATTATCTGTTGAATGTTAGTCACCCATTACCGAATGGCTTCAGCGTTGGTGCTTCTCTTGGTAGGCAGGATTTCTCTCAGGATCTGACAAATCATCCTGATGTTGGCTATAATGACTATACTTATTATGGAGCGCAGGTAGCTTATACTTACAAGGATTTCACATTGGCCCTCGACTTTATTGATACCAATGCAAGAGATGCTAACGGTTCTTCAGTTGATGGTACTGAGGAGCGTGTTGTGTTTACGCTAACTAAGACTTTTTAATTAAAGTTTGCAAGAGTTTCTAACTCTGCTTCACTAAATCCAGCAGCTAGTCGCGCTTTCCTATTAAACGGGGCTTTAATTTGTCCCGTAAAATATTGTGCGACTAAACGCTGATAAGTCGTTTCTGGTTCCAAGCAGCTGTCTTCACTGCTATTTTCCATAAGCCATTATGGGCGGGCAAATCACCATAGCTATAAGCTAATTTTTGTAATTGCTCATGCACTTACTTTAAAACGCCAAAACCACAAAATATGGATTCAGTTGTGTCTAAGGCGTAAGTTGCCTCAAGTGATATAACTTCTACCACTTTAGTTAGGAATCTAATTAATATATTTCTAGCACCATGTTGATCTCTATTCACAATTTTACCTTGGTAAGAAATTGAAGTTTTTCCACCTAAATTATTGATTATAGAGCCATCCCACAATGTTTTGCTAGTGTATGCTTCGCATACATCTATCACAGTCTTTCCAGACTTTTTAGCCATCCATTTCAAGGTCATCTTGAATTTATAATGAGCTAAACCTAACATTGATCTTACAGTTTTCTTCCGAATCAATCTTTTTCGGTCTCCATTTTTTTGTGACATTTTCTTCGTTTCAAACGTCGGAAGTAAGATTACATCGTAATTTGAAACTAAGTCCAAAGCCACTCGCTTATGTAAATCGCTAACTAAGTTTGATTGTCTCGCTCTAATCTTAGCTATTAACTTATGAATCTGCCAAAGACGATCTCTAACCCATTGTTTAGTACGATCGTCTTGATTTAAGCAATCTCTCTTAGACAAGCATTTATCTAAGAGTAACATCAATGGTACTAATTTCTCTTTCACGAAACCATCACCATAAGCGATGGTTTCGTTTTCACTAAATGTAGTTTGAAATGTTCTTACTCCTGGGTCTAGTGCAACTATAGATAAATTATCGGTTTTCTTAGGTTTTATCTCTTGTGTGTGCTTGGTACATGCGAACCATTGTTGGTTTACATAGCTTACAACTACAGTCTTGCCAATAGCTTCGTCATATGGCGTTTCCACCCAATGACAATTTCCAAGTATTCGGGGAAAAATAGATTTCTTAGGTGACAACTTAGGAACAATGAAATATTGTTTCGCATTGTTCCTAGACATAAAATTCATCTCGGTTTTTTGTTTGTGTAAACGTTTTTTGATCACTGCGGCTCTGGTCTCACAGGCTTTTCTATACGCTGCCAATACGAGGTTAGAATTATATTTAACCTCGTTTTCTTCACATTCACAGATACACCAATCACAAAGTTGTGATCTAAACTCAAAATGTGGTTTTAGCCCATTTCTAAAGAAATGAATAGAAAGGTTGTATGCTCTACGGAAGAGATTTAAGCTATCAAACCAAAGTGCTTCGTTCTCAGGATAAATCCGGATTTTCTGGCTGGTTATGACACTTAAATCTTCTGGTTCTGGAAGAGTCGAAATTGACACGGATGGTAAACAACTAGTTCGTATTGCATTAAGATTCTGAATCTTGGTATTCCAAAAACTAGATTCTATTTCTTGATAGTTTTTTGAACCCGGTGATTCTAGCTGATATGGTTGCCACAAAATCGAGTGGATACTTGTAGATATACGATTCCAGAATGGTTTCTTGTCATCGTCTATCTTAGTTAAATCCGTTGGCAACATTAAGATTTGATCTTCGATCATAGTTAGTTTCTGAATCAGGTTATTTAACACCTAAAAGTAGCAATTGTAATTTAACCAAATGAACTTAAAGTACCGAAAAAGTGTTTCTCTTTTTGGTTAAATTATACCGCGATTTTATGAGTTAAATTTAAACCATATGGAATTAAACAATTGTTATTATTCAATGTATTAATCTCAAATACAACAGTTTTAATTGCAACTTTTAGGTAACAAAAATTATTATATATGGTTTACCAAGTAAAATCAAAGAAAAATTTCTATATTTTAAGAATTTCGTGGTTTTGGGGTTTTTATTAGGCAGTTTATTCCGCTTCGATTCCTCCTATTGGTTTCAGCGAACTCCATCGTTTACAACTAGGGCATTGCCAATACAATTTGCGAACTGTGAACCCACAGGCATTGCATTGATAGACATATTTATCTTTCAATAATTGCTTTGTCAGGTTTTTTAATAACAATATAAAGTCTTGCTCAAAGCCTTCGGGTTTATTAGAAGATATTAAATCAAGCAAATAATCAACCCCCCGTATTGATGGACACTTCTTCAAATTTGTTATAAGAAAATCAGCCGCTTTTTTATCACCTTCGGCTTGTTTAATCAAATCTGCTAACTTCAATACTGGTTTGATACTGCTGTGATGATCTAAAAGATGGTATAAATAGCGAGTAAATGTCTCTGGCTGTCCGATTTTATGATAACAAATTTGTAAAGGTTCTATCACTTGGGATAAATAATCAGCGTCTTGTTGTTCAACCCGTTCAAAGGCGACAATTGCTCCTTTGATATCATCCGTGTCTAACGCTACTTGCCCTTCTAATAAACTTGTACGAACCGAATTCGGATCAATTTTCAAGGCCCACTCTATCGCCTGTTGTGCCGCATCAAATTTTCCTTCTTGTCGAAACTTTTCTGCCTGTTCACAATAATAGTGAGCAATCTCAATGTCCATTGGCTCATTATTCGCGCGGGCCAATTTCTGTGCAGTACTGATCGCGTTATCCCAATCCTGTACTTGCTGATGAATTTCCAATAATTGCCGCAAGGCCAAGACCTTATGGGTTTCTGAGTAAATCAGTTCCTGAAAAAAATTTTCAGCCCTATCCAATAAACCTGCCTGACGATAATCCAGCCCTAGTTCAAACAATGCAATATGTCGTTGTTCAAGAGACAGGCTCGACATCGTGATGATATTATGATGAATGCGAATGGCTCGATTGATTTCTCCGTGACGACGAAAAAACACTGCTAAAGCTAAATGCGTTTCGACAGTTTCACTATCTACATCAATGAGTTTAATAAAGACATCAATTGCTTTATCTGCTTCCTCATTCAGCAAATAATTCAAACCCTTAAAATAATCTGGGGATAAGGACTTTTGCCGTTTTTTGAGGCGTGCAGTAACCCATCCAGAGGCTGCTGCTACAGGTAACAACAACCATAATAAATCAATCATTATTTATTTTTAGCAAAAGGGCAACCACTAGGGTTTTGCCCCTACGTTTTGATAGTAGGGACAATCCTTTATCGTTGCCCCTTACCCCGACTCCCCATATTAACTCTATCTCGCAATTCCTTGCCAGGTTTAAAATGAGGCACATACTTTTCAGGTAGTTCCACGGCTTCACCGGTTTTAGGATTACGTCCTTTTCTAGGAGGACGATAATGTAAAGCAAAACTTCCGAAGCCACGGATTTCTATCCTTTCCCCCTTTTCCATAGATTGCACCATTTGTTCCAATATAGATTTAACTGATAAGTCAATATCTTTTTGGGATAATTGGTTATGTTTTTCTGCAATCGCTTCGATTAATTCAGATTTTGTCATATTCAATCAATTAGTCAGTTATTAGTTATCAGCGAACAGAAAATTAACTATTCACTGATAATTGAATAAATAAAATTACTCTTTATTGTCCATTTGCTCTTTCAGTAAATCCCCAAAAGTAGCATTACCGGACTGTTGCGAAGAAGGCGCGTAATCTTTAAGAGCCGTTGCTTCCTCTTCAGAAATTAATGCCTTAATAGACAGATTTATCAAGCGTTTCTTGCGATCGACGTTAATCACTTTAGCTTCTACTGCCTGTCCTTCCTTTAAAAAACGGTGAACATCATCAACACGCTCTCGCGCTATCTCTGATGCCCGTAATACCCCTTCAATCTCATCTTCCAATTGAACAATAGCTTTGCTGGTTTCAACTTCTCTGACGACACCTTGAACAACGGTACCTTTTGCATACTTAGCAATGAAGTTAGAAAATCCATCTGTCTCCAATTGCTTGATACCCAATGAAATTCTTTCCCTAACAGCATCAACAGCTAAGACAACTGCCTCAACCTCATCACCCTTCTTATAGTCTCGAACTGCTTCTTCACCGGGGACATTCCAAGAAATATCAGACAAATGCACCAAACCATCAATACCACCTGGTAATCCGATAAAAATACCAAAGTCAGTAATGGATTTGATATGACCTTTCACCTTATCATTTTTATCATGTTCGGTGGCAAATTCCTCCCATGGATTTGGATAACACTGCTTGACACCTAGCGAAATCCGGCGACGTTCCTCATCAATATCAAGCACCTTCACTTCTACTTCATCCCCAACCTGTACGACCTTAGATGGATGTATAAGTCG
>JAUXCJ010000019.1 GCA_030618965.1 Thiomargarita sp. | reverse complement strand
TGGAGCTGCCATAATGGCATTAGGACATGGTTCCTTAGCAATTGATTCTTTATTAACTTTCTATTTAGGGCTAATTTTATTAGTTATTGGTAACGGCTTTTTTAAACCCAACATCTCATCAATGGTAGGGCAACTTTACCCGAAAGGTAGTCCATTAAAAGATGCTGCTTATACGCTATTTTACATGGGAATCAACATTGGCGCGTTTTTAGGTATTTTAATCTGTGGTTATTTAGGTGAAAAAATCGGCTGGCATTACGGATTTGGAGCAGCTAGTATTGGTATGATTTTTGGTTTACTAATATTTTATTCACTGCAAAATCTTTTAGGCAATGTTGGTTTAAAACCGCCAAAACTAAAAAAACATATCAAAACCAAAGAAGTACTCACAACAGTAGAAAAAAAACGCTTATTTGTTCTTATGATTCTTGCCTTCTTTTCGATAGTATTTTGGTTAGCGTTTGAACAAGCTGGTTCTTCCATGAACATTTTTGCTTTAAAATACACAGATAGAGAAATACTAGATTTTGAAATACCCGCCTCTTGGTTACAAACGCTAAATCCTTTATTTATTATTCTATTAGCCCCTATTTTTTCTATATTATGGATTAAATTAGAGAAAATAAATAAAGCTCCTAATGGAGCAATGAAATTTTCCTTAGGCTTATTCTTATTAAGTTTAGGCTTTGTGATGTTAGTTATTGGTGCAATTAGTATTCCCCAAGGAGCAGAAACAGCTTCCGTCAGCATGATATGGTTAATTTTAGCCATTTTTCTACATACAACTGGAGAACTATGCTTATCACCAGTGGGATTATCTTATGTAAATAAACTCTCCCCAAAACATTTAATGGGAATGATGTTTGGAGCATGGTTTTTAGCGGTTGCAGTGGGAAATTATATAGGAGGGGTTTTATTTGGCATGATAGACGATATTATCAAAACCCAATCCCTATCAAACTTCTTCTTAATCTTTGTCGCAATTACTTTGACAGCCTCAGTTCTATTATTTGTGCTGTCGTTTAAATTTAAACAGTGGATGGATGCTTAGCTAAATATTACTTTTTTAGTTACGCATACTATTGAAAACTCCGGAAAACTTTTTTGCACATAGCAATATCAAAGACTTACAAAAAATTGGCTCACCTAAAATCAATGAGTTACAGAGTTTTCCGGAGTTTTCAACATACTATGCGGATGGCGATCTTTTGTCTGTGCGTGATTTAGTGCCTAAAAACGCTGAATTCACATCAGACACTCTCGCTCAAATCCGCAAGATAGCCCTAGCTGAACCCACCTTGGTGGGTCGATTGGTATCTCTGGAGCGTATTGTTAGCTTAACATTGATTTGAGTCTAATAATTGTAAGATTTTCTACGACCTATAAGTTCATTGAACAAATCAACAATTATGCTTTGCCTTCCATCCGGTTTTTATGCACCGAAAACGCCTTAGCCAAAAAATCAATTAAGGCTCTCACTTTAGCATTCTTTACCATGTCCTTATGTGCTAATACCCAAATCCATTCGCCGGGAACAACATTTGCTTTTGGTATTCGTTGAATTCCTGAAGCATTATCACCAATAAAACAAGGGAGTGAAGCAATTCCCAAGTGTTCCTGAATGGCTGCCAATTGCAGTACGTCTGAGTACATATTTCCTCTGACGGGTATTTGGGGATATTTCTTTTTTTCTGCCCACTTTAGGTGGTTAGCAGCATTACCCCATCCCAACCAGTGACACGACTCTGGTTTGTGTATTGGGTCATGCGAGGAAAGATATTCAGTACTTGCATAGGCACTTCTGTAAATACGAGATACGCGCTTTCCGGTTAAAGAATCTACCGGATTATCGATATGACGAATGGCAACGTCCGCTTCCCTGCTGGCAAGATCCATGTTTGTATACGTCATGTTCAGTTCGAGGTGAACTTTAGGGAATTGCTTCATAAATGCGTGAATATCTGGCATGAGTAAATGTGTCGCAAAACCGTTAGGCAACGTCAGACACAAGTCGCCTTCAATACGGAGATCCTTGCCCAGAATATCACGCTCAATGGTGTTGAATTCCTGCTGAATCTGCTCGGCAGAAAGTAGCAAGGCTTCACCTCCATGAGTCAGTGCATACCCACTAGGTAAACGATCAAAAAGCTTAATACCAAGGTCGTGTTCTAAGGTCTTTATTCGGCGCGCACAAGATGAGTGGTGAATATTAAGCTTACGCGCAGCTCTTTTCAGGCCACCAGTTTTAGTGATTGCGAGAAATATCTTCATGTCATCCCAGTTCATGTTACCTCGTTGTTATTGTTGCCTACAGTGGGGGCGGCTAAATATTGCGTTTAGCATATTCATAATTACAGACTATACAGCATTTTTGCAACCTATATAATAGCCAAACACACCAACATCAAGAGGAAAACAAATAATGAGTATTAATTATTACACCGACCATAGATCGGGTAGTTGCCGCCGGGTAAGTACAGTAATTGAAGAGCTTGGTATTCAGGTCAATGAGATCTTTGTAGATCTGCTGGCAGGTGAAAATCGTAGTGAGAAAATGCTCAAGTTGAACCCGCATGGCATGCTTCCTGTATTAGTTGATGAACTAGACAATGGTGAAAAGCTCGTTCTTTCAGAAGCAGCGGCTATCAATATCTATTTATGTGAAAAATATAATGATAATAAGCTGCTTCCTTCTGATTCTGAGCGGTATCAGGTACTTAAATGGATGAGCTGGGGCGCTGAACATTTTCGTCAAGCTGCCCCCATTTATTTTGAGGAAAATGTGATGGCAGCTCTGATGGGAGCACAGCCGAATCAAGCTCGCCTGCGAGAAGGAGAAAAGCTATTAGAAATCCATGGTGCTGTATTAGATCAACACTTAGAGGGGCGAAACTATATTGTAGGTGATCATTTAACTCTGGCTGATATTGATCTTGCAGCAGCCTTAAGTCAAATGCCGAGAAGTAACATTCCTTTTGATCGGTTTAAAAATATCATGCGCTGGGCGAATGGGCTTGATAAAAACGTTAAATCTTGGCGGAAAACAGGCATCGAATTGAATGATGGTATGAATAAGGCTCTAGGAATATCACATTCATCTAAAGTCGTACTATAAATTTTTTACCGACAAAAGTGGTGAAGTGAAAGCTAAGTTATTATCAGGCAAATATGCCATGATGTTCTTATTATTCACCACAAAATCAAGCAAGTTTGCCTTAATACGACATTCCGCACTATAATAATTAATTGATATTATTGATATTAAAGTATTTTTCAGAAAACCCCTCGCCGAAAATCCTTATTCTACGAGGGGTTTGGAAATTGTAACAGATTGAAACAGAATATATTTTATCAATAAATTCTAAGTTCTTTATTTCTGGTAAGCAGCTCAAAATACAATTTAACAATTTGATTATATTTATATTTTTAATTATTCATTTTTTTAATATGGATTATGAACAAATTGACCAAACTGGGCTTGAACTACAGTCTTACTGTCTTTTTATAATGGCATCTATCTCCGCTGCCACCACATCGACATAAAGAGATTTTATAGATTTTAAATGTTTCAAATGTCCTCGCAAAAGTGGCAAATCATCGTGTTGCCATGGCACGTCTCTCTGACGAATAACTACAGTCATTTGTTCTGCTAAATCTGAGCGTATTTTAGGAAAAGTGGCAGTGGATTCCCACACTTTATCGAAAACCGCTAATGCTTGCTTAGCTTCTTTATAAGTGATGGTTTCTGGAAGGTTATTCTCAGGTTCTCCTATCCATTTTAGCAGAATTTTCATTTCAGGGTTCCCCCCGCCTAGAAAATGGGCTAAAAATCTGGGGTGTGAAAATGTAGATGAAAAACTAGAAAATATTCTATCAATCGATGATTCCCCACGATGATTGTAGAGAGTGTTTAAAATCGGAGAAATAAACTTTACATCTACTTCACCTATATTTTGCAATGCAAAAATAATAAATATAGACGAAAATGAAGAAAACATCTCCTTCTCATTTTTACCCTTTAAAAGGGCGAATATCTGAGGAATATACGCTTTTGATAACTTTCCCATCTTACCCAATAAGAAAACGCCAGTAAGACTGGAAAATACTTCATCTTCCTGATCATACTCTAAAAACGTCGCAATCTTACGAATATAGGTTTTCGTTTCGCCCAATTTATCCAATAACAGAGCCGTCATTGGGCGAATAAATTTCTTATCTGATTCAGAGTCTAATAGTGTGGCTATTTGAGGAATATAGGGTTTGGCTATCTCACCCATCTGAATCAATGCCAAAACACCAACAATACGAACATTTTCCTCATTTTCAGATTCATATTTTAAAAGTGTGGCAATCTGAGGAAGATAGGCTTTAGCTACGTCATTACCCATATAACTCAATGATATTGCTGCCGCCGCACGAACTTTTCCTTGAAGTTTATTATCTTGAGATTCATACTTTAAAAGTGCAGCAATCTGAGGAAGATATCTTTTCGCTACGACACCTAGATGGCTAAATGCTAAAGCAGCACTCGCACGGATATTCATATCCTCATTCTCAAAGAGCGTTCCCATCTGGGAAATGTCTTCCTCTGAAAAGCTGCCCAGATTTCTCAAAGCTTCAACAGTTGCCTTTGTTGCGGTATTGTCTATACTCAACCCAAGTTGAGATTCAAATCCTTTCTTCTCACTAATATTCCAAAAAAAGGACAGAGAAAAAGTTGGAGAACGTTTCAATCGTTCGATGAGTTGTTTTATGAGAACTGGAATATATTTTTCCGCCACAGTGCCCAAATTGCCCAATGCCTTAGCCGCAGCAGAATTCACCCTTTGTTTGTCTTTTTTATCGGCAATTTGTTGATCCTCTAAAAACCTTATAATCGAAGGAATATAAGGTTCTGACAATGTCCCCATCTTGCCCAATGTTGTGATAGCAGCAAAACGAACATTCGCATTAGAGTCCTTTAAAAGGGTGGCGATCTTATTGATATATGCTTTTGGCAAGTGACCTAATTTGCCTAACACTTCGACCGTATCAAAACGGACATCCTCGTTGTTATCTTCTAAAAGAGCAGCTATTAGGGGAAGATATGTTTTCGACGATTCGCCCAAGTTACCCAAAGCCTTGACAGCCGCAGAACGGATATTTTCGTTGTTATTTTCTAAAAGAGCCGCCATTTTGGGGAGATAGTCTTTCGATAAATCGCCAAAATGGCTCAAGGCTTCGACTGCTGCAGAAGAGACTTTTTTGTCTCCTAATAGGGCTGCCATCTGAGGGAGATAATCTTTTGACAATGGCTCAAGATTGCCCAATGCCTTAACCGCTGCAGAACGAATATCTGAGTTTTCATTTTCTAATAGTGCTGCAATATCACCTAAATACGCTTTAGCCCTGTGACCCAACTCACCCAATGCATTAGCGGCTGAAGAACGATTTTTAGAATTATTATCCTTTAAAAGCGTCACAATTTGTGAAATTTGACTATCAGGAATTCTGTCTAAAGCCCCAAGCTGAATCAATTTATCCAAAGCATTGGCTTTTACTTCAGGAATAGTATCTTCCCAAGCCGCTAAAGCCCCTTTAACTTGCCATGTTTGCGATGGTGGTACGCCTTTTACAGCAGTACTTAGGAACAATAGTAGATACAATATCATCCAAAAAAGTACTCTTTGTCCTTGGATAGAGTACATTAAAAAATAGTTTCTTATTAACATAATGTTACCTTTGAATTTTATAATCAACTTCTTCAACAATACTTCGGACAGTTTTATGGAAGCACTGTCCCGTAGTTACATAAGGTTTCAAATTCGGGTTTAGATTTAATGAAACTAAAGTTAAAATTTTGGCTGTCCGTTGTATGCAATGGTTATGTGCTGCCATCAAGCTTTTCGCTGAAATGGTAGCTGGCGATGCTAAACCCCGGCTTGAAATAGAACTTGTGAGCACGACTGCGTTGGGTGCCAGAATTAAGATGAAAATAGTTGCATTCAGAGGCATTGGCTTTATCTCTTAACCATTCGATCATTTCTTCTCCATATCCTTTGGAGCGATATTTATTTGATGTAACAAGATCATCAACGTACAGATGTTTCCCCATAAATAGATTAGTGTAAATTCTGTAGCCAGCAAGTGCCACAATTTCATTGTTTTCAAGAATATATGCTAATTGGTAGCCCTCTGTCTGCATTTTGCGGATAGTTGGCAAGA
This sequence comes from Thiomargarita sp., assembly GCA_030618965.1. Lineage (GTDB taxonomy): Bacteria > Pseudomonadota > Gammaproteobacteria > Beggiatoales > Beggiatoaceae > JAUXCJ01. The sequence goes on along the minus strand of JAUXCJ010000019.1, from coordinate 2,870 downwards.
ATTCTTCTCTATTTAAATGATTGCGAAGTTCTGACATTACGTCAAAACAACTCTCAATCTCATCATTGGTTTGTAGGTCTTGAGGCATTTTAATTCCTTGTAGCAAATTGTCCGAGTTAATGCGCTTGTTATCTGTTAATTGCACCATAGTTAAATTTATAAGGGCTATCTTTTTTGAAACCCATTTTCTTATAAAAGCCTGATGCGCTAGTGTTGTCATTAGCAACAAGCCATGCCTTGACGGTTTTACCATTACCGACACTATTTAATAATGATTTAGCTATGCCCATATTTCTGTGTTTAGTTGAAACAAAAAGCTCTTGGATGTAAACCAAGGTTTCAGCTTGCCAAGGATAAGAATATGAAAATATTGCGCCTATTATTTCTTGGTTTTTAAGTGCTACAAAACAACCAGATGGCTCGATTGTATAAAACCTTTTTAGGTAATTACAAGCATCATTATCCTTCCAGTTTTCTCCATACTCCGGCTCTGCATAGATTTGTGCTAATAATGAAGCGCAAGTTTCTATGTGTTCTATTGTGCCGGGTTCTATTTGCATGTTTTTACTATACAAGGTTGAGCTTAACTCATAAGTTTGTGAGAATTAATCCACTTTTTTCCATCAAGGCTTGCCCAATACTTATACAAATACATAATCAACATTCCAATATTCATGAGGATAAAGTTTTTATTTTCAATGTCATACATTGTAGATTGGGTTAGATTTTTTTGCTACGCAAAAAAATCTAACCCAACCTACAGTATAATATTTTGATTGTTAAAATATTTTGTCTTCATCGTGTATTTTACTAAAAAACGGATAAGTTAGGCAATCTGTGCGTTTAATGGATTGAGGTTAAAAGGCATTTCTTGTCCAAGCTGTTCTAAATCGTATAATTTAACCATCGTACCTGGTTTGGCTTGTAAAATACCGTTGAAGAGTGTTTCTAAACTGATTTGGTGGTGAAAACGAACTAAACTATATTTTTGGGTAATCAACTTTTCCCGTTGTTTTTCTTGTATGGCATCATAATAACGGTGGCAATAGCCGTTGCATTCTAAAACCAACGTCAACTTAGCCACAAAAAAATCAACTTTGTAGGGTCCAATTGGATAATTAAAATGCAAATCAAAACCTTCAAATACTGATGACAACACTTTTTGCCATTGAACTTCGGCTGAAGTATCAGGTTTAGCAAAAGAGCCAATTTGTCCAAAGACTTGTTTTTTGAGTTCAATACCAATAACAGAGTCCATTCCTAATGCAATTTTGGTAACATCGTCAAGGTGATAGCCATTCATGCGTGAGGCTTTGCCACCGAAAGAGCGAATAGTTGCCGAATTTAATTGAATAGGTTGGATATCGTTTTTGTGTTTTCTGAGGAAACTATTGAGGGTGCTTTCAGGTACATTAAGAAATTGGGTAATGTCTTTTTTGATGGCAATGTCATCATCAGCGGTGCAGGTAAAACCAAAATCTTTGATGAGTTTGACTGCATCTATGTAGTTCTTTTGGACAGTTTGTTGGATATTAGGAGAGAGTCCACAGGCTTGTTTGATCGCAACTTCTAAGGCAGTTCGTACAAGTGAACAAATTAAGGTAACGCAACGATCACCGATATGCCTTTGGTTTGTCCTTAAAGAGTGAGAGGCCAAAGCCAAAGAATAAGCTCGAATGAGATTTTCAATAATATGACTGTCATAAACAACTATTTTTCTGCCTTGATAAGGACTGTTTTTAGCAACGACTTCTACCAAGTTAGTCTTCATGCTCAAACCCTTATCAATAAACGGTTCTAGCGTTTTTTGAGGCCAGTTAGTCTTCATGCGATTTAAGGCCATTTGATTCATTCCTAACAAATCCGCAGTCCCACGCTCGCTCATCACAGCAGTGTCATCATTTAACACATAACCATCACAAGTAATACCAGGTATTAACTCAACTTGGCCATAATATACGGCTTTTCGTTCGGTCATAAATATACCTCACCTGTAAATATAATCTGGCTGAATAAAAGTGAGGCAGACCGCCAGATGATTTCGGCTTTTCAGGGTGCACATCCCTAGCCTCACTCAATTGAAAAATATCAAATATATTTCAACATGTCAAACATTTTTGAGGGAGGCACTGCTAATCTTCAAACCACCGAATCAAAAAATCAATAAAAGTACGCACTTTCGCCGCCAAGTGACGGTTGTGAGGATAAACGGCATAGACACCGTATTCATACGCCTCATATTCTTGTAATAAAACTTTTAAGCGATTTTTTTGAATATCTTCATTAACAGTATCGGATGGGCAAAGCCCAATACCTTGACTGGCAAGGATCATCTGACGTGCAGCTAGGGCATTATTTACTCTAATTTATCTCGCCTTATTGCTCATTGCCCACATCTACGCCACTCTTTAGCACGCGCTATTATTAGCTTCACTATTGATAGTTCTATTACTCAGTGATCAAGTCAAAGTAGTTGACAGTTTGTATGCACAAAATAGGTGTCGATTTTGGCATGACTATTAGGATGTACCTCGTTACGGGCATCAATCAACAAAAATTCAAAGCTTTCAAAGCTGTAAACTACTTTGCCTTTGTAAAATTATATAATAAAATCAGCATAATTATGTAAAGCCATTGTGATGAAGGGTGCCTTATTTTTCCATTATTGTTAAGGCTTAAACTGTGTGATAAACTGCAAATATAGTTTATATATAGAAAAAAGATAATTTTATCTTCGTAACTTTCTACATTTTTTAATGGTATTTTTTATGAGTATAGAGCTAGAATTGCGTTTGGAAGGTGAGGATGCCAATGAAGATACTTTGTTGGATTTGATAAGTCGGAGGCCAAGCGGTCTTAGGAAGACAAAT
>JAUXCJ010000208.1 GCA_030618965.1 Thiomargarita sp. | reverse complement strand
GCCAAATAATTAAATCATAACGCCCATTGTTTTTAAGAGCTTTAACATAGGCGGTAGCGCGTTCCTGAAAACTAGGATCAGTAGTTTGCCATTTGCCATTTTGTACATCTTCCAAGCTGATACAGGTAAATGGAGCCGGATGTTTGCTTTCAGTGTCGATCCAAAAAAGCGGATGGGCGATATCAAGCAAATGGTGCGTATCTAAGGTGATATGAATAGAGTCAATTTTGGACAAGTGCCGTTTCATCATCTGTACAAGTCTATCTGAATCTTGATCCGCACCTGGCACAAATAAGCTACCATTAGGATTTGCAAAATCATTTTGTGGGTCGATAATCAAAAATTGTAAGTTCATAGTTGTTTCCTCAAAGTTCTGTTTTCTCGTTCCCAAGTAAAATCCTGATTCAGACAATAAAAATCCTAACTAAAACAATAATATATTTTTTAGGTAAAGGATTTGCATGATTTGTTTTTGGCATTCTCTTATACACAAGTATAATCTAAGCTGTATTTGCTCGTTGGAGTGCAAGCTAAGCTTGCACAAACTAGGAACTACCCGATTTTTTTACGATGTGAAACAAACCAGCGTTGGATTAATTCCACTTGAAATTGATAGCCATCTGAAATTGGTTCTATTAGTTCTCGCAGTAATAAATTTTCCATTGTGACTTCAAATTCATCATCATCAGAAAAATGTGCGCGTAAACTATCTTCGCTAGCGTACCCATTCCCTGCTGCTAAAAGTTGCAGTATGGTTGCACCTTTTTTAGTAACTTGATTATTAGCAATATCGGCAAAGAAGAATCGTCCATGTTGTAATGCTCCTTCTATGGCTGCGTCTACGTCACTGACTTCGGCTAGGCGACGTTTATTGATAGGTTGTTTATTTTTCATAGTTACAATTTCTGAACAAATTAGCTGTACTAAAGCTGGATGAGAACGGGTGAGTGCCATCACTCGTTCACTGGCGGCTTTTTCGTAACGAAGTGCAAAATCTTTAACTGGTTGTTCTATTAATTGCAATGCTTCATTGTCTTGTAAATAGCTAATTTGTACTGTTTGTACGTTGATTAAATAGCTGGCCCAACGTTCAAATTCATTAATTGTGTGTGAACCTGACAATAGCATTTTTATACGTGGACGGTGTTGAATGATATGCCGAAACATGCTAAGTACTGAAACTTCATCTAATAGCCCTTTGTTGAAAACATGTTCTAATGCACTGAACTCGTCTAAAATCAATAATAAGGTTTGATTGGGTTTGAGGTGTTGTTCTATTTCATCTAGCCATTCGTCAAAACTGGTAAAAGGATCGTCGGTTAAATTTTCTCGTGTTAAAGGGGGTAATTGTTGATGCCGATGGCGTTTGGCTGAAGTTACCATGGCTCTACTCATGTTGTATAAGAAGCCTACATAGTCTTTGGCTAAAGATGTGGGGCCTTGTAAATCAATAAAAAGTGGCGTAATCGTGCTGGGTAATAATTTACCTAAGTTATTGAGTAATGAGGTTTTACCTGTGCGACGTTGCCCATAAAGCAGCAGCGGTGGACAACGGCTGTCAAGTAGTAATCGTTCAATGCGTTCACTGATGTCGCTGCGCCCGACAAAAATTTCTTGATGTTCTGTAAGTGGAATGCCTATGATGTAGGGATTACATATTTCTTGACGAGTTTCTACGGCTTCGGTTAGTGTGGAAACATAGTCGGCAATGATTTGTCGCCATTTTGCTGGAATTGGGCGAAAGCGTTGGGAGTAGGTTTCATCGGAACGGGTCAGTTCTCGTAATAAGCCATCAAGGCGTTCTTCGACTGAACTTAAAGCAAGCCGTTGATTATAAGTGCTTTCTTGTGATAAAGCGGCTTTAACATCACGGCTGATGCGACTCAAACTGCGAAGTAAGGCGGCGACGGGACTATTCAGTTCTCCAGCGGCTAAATGGGTGTGTGCGAGACTGATGGCGTGGACATCAGTATATTTTTCTAATTGCCTAGCATCTAATTCAATTTGGGCTTCTTTGGCAGCCCAGCTTTGAGAGGTGCTGCTGAGATATTCCAGAGCGGCTCTTCCTTCAGCAGGGTGACGTTCGGCAACCATGACTAAATAAGTTTCTAAGCCAAATAGAGGTATGTATTGGTGTTCATCCCAAAATGCGCTATGTTGGTGTAGTAGAGACGTTGCATGCAACGTCTCTACTTGATGATTGCTTTGTTTTTCATCAGTACGAAAAACGAGAAGGTTCCATGTTGCTTGGAAAGGATAAAATAATAATGGTCGCCAGAAAACGAAGCCGAGTCCGCATAAGAGTATTGCGATACTGAGAGGTAATAGAAAGCTCATGCTATAGCGTCCTACCATTAGCACAAAAATAATATATGTGCCTGCACTTCCAAAAATTCCTGCGAGAATGCCTGCCCAAGGATTGGCTATGCGTTTGGCTAAAACGTAGGGTAGTCCTAGTAATAACATGTAAAGCAGGGCATTCTCAATGCCGCCATGTATGCCAATCAAGATCGGTTTCAGGATGGTTAATGTATCAACTTTGTTTATGAGAAAGGTGAATAAAGCCAGTAAGGAACTGGCAAATATTCCTAATAATAAACCTTGTCCCCAACGCCAAGTTAGCAAGCCCCAAATAAATGCTAAAGAAAGCCCAAATACGCCAACAATCAGTCCATCATAAGCTAAAACATATAATGTGCCTGATTGTAACCAAGCGGCACTGGTGGCTAATACACTCATCACGCCCGCGATTAAAACTACTGCTATTCCACTGATTAGGACAGCAATCATAATGCTGCCCATTTGCCGATATTGTGGTTGACTGTAAACGGTTTTGGTGGTGCTACTCATCACGCTGGCACCACAACTGGCTGTAAATACACCTAATAGGACGATTAAAAGCGCCCTTGGATCGCTATTTTGAAGAATGATGATTGGTAAATCTGGCACACTGAGTAAAACAGCAATGACAATGTTTTCTGCCATGTTGAATACAAGCATGTCATCAAGCGGGTAGCCATTAGCAAAGGCAATGGGTAATGTCAACAAAAAGCCGCCAAGAATGCCAGTAAGGATGCCAAAGGCAACTGAGATAATTAGACTGCCCAATACGCCTCCAATTAAACTGAATAATAAGGCATAACTAGCGACTAATATCAAGACATCGCTGGGGATGTTAAACAAGTACAAGCATAAAGTGATGAGAGCACTAACCCAAATTGCAGCTAATCCATGTCCTAACAACAGTAATTTCCATAAGCGGCGTGCTTGCCAATGTTTTTTTTTTAAATCGGCAAGGGCAAAATCGGGCGACAAATTGGGATCAATGCTTGCTATATAACGCCGCCAAGCGGAGGGTTTAAATAGTAACCAATTGAGAATGATAAAACTGGCTAATATTGAATACGTTGGTAATTTCTTGGGAGAATTCCAACGAAAAATTTTTGTTCTCATTTATTTATTGTTTAAGTAAATAGCGATAGGGCTTAATACGTAGTAAACCTTCAGCTTGCCATGCGTTGTTATGTTGACCTTCATCAAGTGCTATCAAGCGAGAATGACAAAGGATTTGTAGTAAAGCTGGCCAACATCCACTTTGCTTGATTATCCATGAAATCTCTTCATTTTTAAAAGCTTGAGGTGAACTAGCAATAAGTTCCAATGCTTCACTATTGCTCAATGGTCCCAAATTTAGGACATGACCAAATATATTGAAAAATGGAGAGGGTTTATTATCATCAACCAGCATATTTTCCGGCGACTCATGAGCGGTGAATAAAAAACCGAGCTTACCACCAGCATGATTACTACCTAAAGAGCGCAATCCCCACCAAAATTGTTCATCAAGATCAGGGGACATTAAACCAGCACCAATTTCATCTAATAAAATTAGCGTTGGGACTTCTAAATATTGGTCAATGACTTCCATAAATCCTACTAAATCAGTCGGCGATGGCACGGGTAAATCAAGCTCAATTAAAATATGTCGCAATAAACTTTCCTGATAACACATACGCGGGTCTTGAAAATCGACAAAAACCCATTGATAAGCTGGGGGCAACCAATCATTACGTTGTCCCGGGCGCAAATTTTCAGCAGGTGTATCAATAATGCGACGCAAATAATGTAATAATGAGGTTTTGCCACTACGTTTTAGGCCGACGATAGCAATATGCTGTAAAGGCGTATATTTCCAAACATCAAAAATGCGTTTTATGATATATTCATGTCCAAAAAACTGGCGCGGTTCAGTGATAGGTGAAGTCGGAGGCCAAGCGGT
>JAUXCJ010000160.1 GCA_030618965.1 Thiomargarita sp. | reverse complement strand
GGAGTGTGCAAATCAACCAGCGTTTGATGCAACGGATTTTGAATGTTGGGCATATGGAAATCTCAAGTGCTGCAACTGCCGATGCTGAAATTAGTATCGACGGCATCCCTAATCCTAATAAGGTTAAGAAGTTGATAGATGAGTACCGTCGTGAGCATGACGATAATGATCAAGATGATTAAATAAATTATGGGCAAAACCCTAGTGGTTGCCCAAGGCAACCGCTTGCCCTACTTGTTGGTAGGATTTATCCAAGCTTCATCAATTTCAAGTCCAAGCATTTCAAAAAAATGTGGCTTATTTAAAATCTTCATCATCGTCTCTTTCAGGACGGCTCTTTGTTGCTCTAGTTTAGTTTTCGGTTTTTCTTCTTTAGTTTTCGGTTTTACTTCAACTGTTAGTAAATCACGAACTGTTTCCTTCACATCTTTTAATTCTAATACGCCCGTCTTCTCTTGCTCAATATAAAGCAAACAAGCTTTAATAATATCGTTGTCTAATGCGAGTAATAGTTCCTCATAACGGCTTTTTTCCACCTTTAAAATTTTATTAAACAACACAATGTAAACGCGACCAATTGCTTTAACATCATTCAAACGTTCCTCAAAGTACTTCAATATTCGACTAACAAGATATTTTTCGCCGGCGTTAGAAAGGACTTCTAAAGCATTACCTTGATTAGCGCGATTTGAAGATTTAAGTCCCTGACTGACTCTTTGAAAAAATTCGGAATCCTTTTCAGACGCATAAGTGATAATTGTGATGATATGATCCAAATGGTCTTCAGCAATTTCTTGTAAGACTTTTGCTATTAAATCATAAGCTTTTCCACGGTGTTCTAAGGATTCGTGTAACTTTAGCAAAGCATTGGCTTCAGTAAATTTTTGTAAGGCTAGATTTGCGTATTGCAGCAAACGTTGCATTTCTTCCTTATTGAGTTTGGGATAAATAAGTGATAGAACTTCAAAGCGTTTTTGTACTGATAAATTATCAGAAAAGAGTGTTTCTATCAGTTTCGGTTTGCACTTAGCCAAATTGAGTTCCAATAATCCTTTGCTTTCTTTCACTATTTCTTCATCCATGTCGTCTAATAACTGAATGATAGACGACCATTCCGTCAAGAAATAACAGTCCTTGAGTGCATGTAAAGCCTCTATTTTCATGGCGTTATCATTAGAAATTAGCATATTGATCAGGCGATCTTTATGAGAATCAAGTTGCCCTTTTTCCAGATTAACAAATGCTATAAAGGCTGCTAAGCTAAGTTTTGGATTTTTATTATCAAGGAAAGGTAAAACATTGTTGCTGTATTTTGATTGTTGTAATTCTCCTAATGCATAAAGATAAGCAGCTTGCTCATCAGGTAATTTTGCTCGCTTTAAACGATTTATAATTTCAGTTTCAATCCATATTTTACGCTCAAATTTTGGGTTGTTATATAAACAAAGAGCGGCTTCAATAAATACAGGATGTAAAGGATGCGCCAATAATTTTGTAACGATTTGATTGAGGTTATGTGAGCGAAACCTTACTAAATTTTTCAGAATTAAAGGTAAAACTCTTTCATCTGTTTCTTTTTGGAGTGCTTCCCCTAAATACATCAAATTGGAATGAGAAGGTAGGAATGCATTTAAAGTCAGTAAACAATGTTTTTTAATTTCATAATATTTTGTTTTTAGAAGTAAATTGCCAATTTGATTAAGGGATTCGTCCTGTTTCTTAATACGAACTATTTTTAAAGTTGTAACAACCTGATCAATATCTGAGCTTGTCAGTTTTTGTTGTATTACTTTGGTTTCTAAGTTCTTGTCTCGATTATCTCCTTTTGAGTCAACATCACTGTTAAGTAAGCTAAACATACTTTTGTCATAATGAGTCCATTGCGGTAAGGCAAAAGCAATTCCCAACAGAGAAACTATTAGTGCGATCAAGGGCAATAAATAATAGATTGTTTGCTCTGATAGGTTGAAATTAAACGAGGAATCATCACCTGTTCCAGTTATCATGATCAGGAAAGTCCCAGCTATCAGAGTTGACAGCGGAAATATAATGCCATTGAGAAATGCCTTATTGCTTCCCCATTGGTGAGGGGGAATGGCATTAAATAGCATATTATTGGCGGGAGTACGTAAAGCGCCGCGCATTTCCTGATTAATGAATTGAGTAATAACACCCAAGCCTAACATGACTAGGAGTCCACCTTGTATTTCGCCCGTAGCCTTTAAGAAAAAATAGAGAAATAATGCCAAAGCTACTAGTGCTGATAAAATCGGATAAAGCAAATTACTGCCACCAACACCGAACTTCAAAATGATCCGTGAAGTCAAAAATAATTGGATAAATAGCCAAGCTAAATTAGCAAAAATTTCGTAAGTGGCAAAAAAGGTTGCGCGTTCAGTAGGCTCAGGATAAACTTTGACATAAATAATGGCTTGATAGTGATATTCTAACAGTTTGCTGGTGATGACAAACAGCATTAAGCCTATAGACATATAAATCATTAATTTAGAACCACTAATGTCTTTAAAAGCTCCTAGCATTTGGCTTACAGGATTTTGTTGGCTTTTCGAGGCAATTGTGCTGGCACGAACTGGGGTAAAATTTTTATTAATAATGCCCAATAGCCCAAACGCGCCAAGACAAGCCACGCCTAATACCATTATCAAAAGTTGCGGTTGAACTTTAAAATAACTTAACAATACTACTAAAGTAGTGCCTCCTAATACGCCACCAATGGGGAGGCCAGTATTGATAACAGACATCAGGCGTTTAATTTGAACAGCCGTGAAATATGAGGCGATTACACTGCCGATATGTATGGAAATTAAAATGTAAAAAAAGAAAAAGCCAACGAAGAAAACACCATAGAGCCAATTTTGGCCTGGCCACCAATAGAGTGTGAAAATAAATAAGAGTTGTGCTATGACTGAAAATAGGGCAGTTGATAGCAAGAAAAAACCTAAAATAGCTAAGCCACTAAACTTATTAGTATAGTGTGCATAAAGTAGAGAACCCACCATCACTGATAAATCTATTAGGATGAATATGAAAGGTAGGGTGTCACCGCCTAATTTTTCGATTAATAGCGTCATACCAATGCTACGCGCAAAAGTAGCACCAAAGGCAAACATTAGTAAGACGAAAAAAAAGTACAGTACAACAGGCCATTCATCTGGGTTTACGGCTAATAATTTACTAAAAAAACGTGCTACCATGATTAATATAAATTGATCGTTACAAGTGACAAGTAATAAATGACAACGCCCATTTATTCTTTTATTCTTGGGTTTGTCTAATAATCATACCACGCATACGGCTAATTAACGCTTTGAGAAAACTAAGGGCAATTTTCGGATGTTGGTAAACTAATCCTTCTATATCATCACGTCCAATGACTAAAAATTTACTTTGCTCAAGGCAGCGAGCTGAGGCGGTATGAATTTTTGCATCAAATAATGACAGTTCGCCTAGAAAGTCATTTTCTTTCAAGGTTGTAATATGCTTTTCTTTGCCTGTTTCCGTAGTTCTAAAAATAACAACTTTACCAGACACGATAATAAATAAGCTATGGCCTGTTTTACCCTGAGAAAATAATAGTTCTCCATCGGAATAGTTTTTCTCACTGGTCATTTTTGATATAGTTTGGATAGTTTCAGTTTTAAGCATTGAAAATAAAGCTACTTTACTAAGAATAATCACTTTTTCTAATGGTATCATCGTAGCGGATTGATTTTGTTCTGGCATAATTTTAAAAATTAATTCTCAATATATAGTTATTACTTACCACCTATCAGTTTGTTATAAGTAATTGAATATCAAAGACAACCCTGAGTACAACGGATTTACGGAAAAAACGGATTTAAAAGCCGAAATTTATTAGATTTAATCCGTTTTTTCCGCAAATCCGTTGTACTAGATTTTTAGAAACTGATAGGTGCTAAGATAGTTATTAGCAACTTGTGTACACTGAATATTTATTTGTGTATAGTATTTTAAAAAAGCCCATTATATCTTTTTTCAAGTTGTTATGAATAGCATTACAGAAAATGCACTCAAATTTTATAAAATTGGCATTAAATTTACTTTTGTGTTGTATTAATTTAATTATGAAATTGAAAAGAAAGTTATTTTAAATAAAATTTGGCTACGAAAATGGATAATCTTGACACTCAAAATATAGAATTACAACTTTTGTTGCAAGCCATTCAGCTTAGATATGGTTATGATTTTAGAAATTACGCCAAGGCATCAATAAGGCGACGGGTTGAACATAGGCTGGTTCAAGATAGATTTTCTAATATCTCTGCCATGCAACATAAGCTACTTTATGATGAAGCTTTTTTTAGTCGTTTGCTGCGAGATTTTTCCATCAATGTCACTGAGATGTTTCGAGATCCAAATTTCTATTTGGCAATTAAAAAGTTTGTCATACCAGAGCTAAAAAAACATCCATTTCTCAAAATATGGCACGCTGGATGTTCCACTGGAGAAGAAGTTTATTCCATGGCGATTCTTCTCAAAGAAGAAGGCTTATATGACAAAACCCAAATTTATGCAACGGATATGAATGAAGTGGTTTTAAAAAAAGCCAAAGATGGTATTTACGATATAAGTCGTCTCAAACAATACACGGCTAATTATCAAAAGGCAGGCGGACTTGAATCCTTTTCAGATTATTATGTCGCACATAATGAACATGTCATCCTAGATAAATCACTCAAGAAAAACATTTTATTTTCTGAACACAATCTGGCTACAGATGGCGTTTTTGGAGAAATGAACTTGATTATGTGCCGAAATGTTTTGATTTATTTCAATCGTGATTTACAAAATCGTGTTTTCCAACTATTTTTTGATAGCCTGACACCTGAAGGTTTTC
>JAUXCJ010000306.1 GCA_030618965.1 Thiomargarita sp. | reverse complement strand
GGGAGGGGGGACTTACACCCATATTACCTTTAGTTGAGATTCCCCCTCCCAATGGGAGGGGGCTAGGGGGAGGGGGCTAAAAAAACAATGAAAATATTAATAGTCAGTGGCTTATCAGGAGCTGGCAAAACAATTGCCTTGCATTGCCTAGAAGATATGGGGCTTTATTGCATTGATAATCTGCCAGTTGCATTATTACCAGCCTTTGCTGAACAATCCGAACAACTAGAAATAGAACAGAAATGTGTTGCGCTTGGCGTGGATGCTCGAACAACGGCTTTATCTGATATGCCAGCCTTGCTGCAACGGCTTGAACGTACAAAAGTACCCTATCAAGTGCTATTTCTTGAAGCATATGATTGGGTGCTAATTAAACGGTTTAGTGAAACCCGCCGTAAACATCCTTTAACAACAGCCGATTTACCCTTAGTAGATGCCATTAAACGTGAACGTATTTTGCTTGAACCCTTAGCTAGCCGTGCTGATATTCGTATTAACACCAGCCAAACGGATGTCCATCAATTACGCGATTTGATTCGTTTGCGGATGGGATTATGCTTTTCAACTGGATTATTGTCCTTATTGTTTGAATCATTTGGCTTTAAATATGGGATTCCCAATGATGCGGATTTTGTATTTGACGTGCGTTGCTTACCCAATCCTCATTGGGAAACCCAATTAAGAAACTTGACAGGGCGTGATGCGGCTGTTATAAATTTTTTAGAAAAACAGGCGCAAGTGAAGAAAATGCGTGAAGATCTGATTGGATTTTTGGAAACTTGGATTCCAGAATTTGAGGCAGATAATCGTAATTATTTGACCGTAGCCATTGGCTGTACAGGTGGACAACATCGCTCAGTCTATTGTGCTGAGCAATTAGCTCAACATTTTAGTCAACAACATGACAGCGTATTGGTGCGACACAGAGAACTGTCTGTTGTCACTGAACGGTTGTCCGTTAAGGCTGATAACGAATCGTAACTAAAATGAGCGTAGGTGTTTTGTTAGTAACCCATGATAATGTTGGCTCTAGTTTATTGGAAAGTTTGGAGCTAATGCGGGAAGGGCCATTGCCTTTACCTGTTAAAGTTTTGCCCATCCGCCATGAAAATGATCCTGTCGAATTTAGCTACCATGCGAAAACTATTTGCAAAAACCTTAATGAGGGACAAGGTGTATTGGTACTAACTGATTTATTTGCTGCGACACCATGTAATATTGCTTCGGAATTAATTCCTCATTGTCGTGTGCGAGTTGTAGCTGGTGTTAATTTGCCCATGCTAGTTAAAATAATGAATTATTACAAGAATGATTTAGACACTCTTGCTAATATTGCCTTATCAGGCGGTTGTCAAGGAGTGTTAGATGTGAATTCTGCTCTTAAATGAAATCAATATGTTATGTTACAAGAAACACTGATTATTGTTAATAAATTAGGATTACATGCACGGGCAGCGACAAAATTAGTCAGGTTAGCTTCACAATTTGAAAGTAACATACAAGTGAAACGCAAACATAATGAAGTCAATGGTAAAAGTATCATGGGCGTTATGTTATTGGCAGCTTGCAAAAACAGTCAAATTGAGTTAATTGTTGACGGTGTTGATGAAGTAACCGCAATAGCCCAATTAAAAGACCTTATAAACAGTGGTTTTGGAGAAGAAGAGTGAGTTTAGCCCTTTATGGTATTGGGGTATCTAAAGGCGTCGCCATTGGTAATGTCTATATTATTAGCCATGAGCCTCTCGAAATCAGTGAATATTGCTTGTCTGAAGAACATCTTGGGGAAGAAGTTGCACGTTTTGAAACTGCTTTAGCTGTTGCAAGCGAACAATTGCGACATATACGCGATCGTGTGCCAACTGATCGCACTGTCGATATTGCCGCGTTCATTGATGCCCATTTGCTGATGCTTGAGGATGGTCTTTTAACCAAAGCACCAATAGATTTGATTTATGAGCATCAATGTAATGCTGAATGGGCATTGAAAATGCAGTGCGAAAATCTCGTACAACGCTTTGAGGCTATAGAGGATCCGTATTTACAGGCTCGTAAAGAAGATGTTAAACATGTAGTAACACGGATTCAGCGCATTTTACGCGGCTCTCCTGATCCTACTTTCGACTTTGCGGAAGCAAACTTGGCTAATACGATTATATTAGCTGATGACTTAAGTCCGGCTGATACAATACTGATGCAGCATCATGGCATTACTGCTTTTGCCACTGAATATGGTGGTGTTACCTCACATACTGCTATTTTAGCCCGCAGCTTAGGTATTCCGGCGATTGTTGGACTGCGCCGAGCACGCCCTTATATTCAGCCTAATGAAATTGTCATTGTTGATGGAACAAGGGGTGTGATACTTGCCAATCCTGACCAACGCACTTTATCTGACTATAGGAGACAACAAAAAGAGGACAAATCTTATCGTACTGGATTAATTAAAACCAAATCAGTCCCCGCAAAAACGCTCAATGGTACGCCAATTAGCTTACATGTTAATATTGAATTTCCAGAAGACATGCCAGCGGTAGAACGTGTAGGTGGTCAAGGCATCGGTTTATATCGCACCGAATTCTTATTTATGAATCGACAGGAACCACCCGATGAAGAAGAACACTTGGATGCCTATAAGCGAGTCATCCAGGCTTTAAAGGGAAAGCCGGTGACAATACGTACCCTTGATCTTGGTGCAGATAAGCAAGTGGTTGATAGTCGTTTCCATGAAGGTTCAATAGTCACTAATCCCGCGCTAGGTTTGCGTGCTGTGCGTCTCTGTTTAAAAGAACAACAATTATTTAAACCCCAATTGCGGGCGATTTTACGTGCTTCTGCGCTTGGTAAAGTGCAAATGATGATACCGATGGTGTGTGAACTCTCAGAAATACTACAGGTTAAAAAAATTATTGCAGAAATTAGAACTGAACTGCGCCAAAAATCGCTTGAGTTCGATCCTAATATGCCATTTGGCATCATGGTGGAAGTGCCGGCAATGGCAATTTGTACCGATTTAATCGTACCTTATATAGATTTTTTATCTATTGGCACAAATGATTTGATTCAGTACACCTTAGCGATTGATAGAAGTGATGAAGCTGTTAATTACCTCTATAACCCTTCACATCCGGCTGTATTACGCTTAATCAAAATGAGTCTTGAAGCGGCTAATAAAGCCAACAAACCCATTAGTATGTGTGGCGAAATGGCCAGTGATAGTCGCTATGTACGACTATTACTTGGATTAGGCTTGCGCTCATTCAGTGTCAATCCAGAATCCTATTTAGAAATTAAACAAATTATTAATGATAGCAATATAAATGGATTGAAACACTTCACCAAAAAAATCCTTGAAACCAATTCTCAAGATGACATTGCTGAACTATTGGAAGCGATGAATGCCTAAAAAATTATGCAAATTTGGGACTTGATTAAATTCATTAAAACCTTATATTG
>JAUXCJ010000333.1 GCA_030618965.1 Thiomargarita sp. | reverse complement strand
TCTGTCCTAGCGGGTATTTGAGGTATAGGTGGATGCTTGCCACTACTTTCTTTCATGTCATCTGTTGAAATGCAACCAGCAATAATAACAAATAGACCATTTATCACCGTTTTCCTAAACAAATTCATAATTATAACCTCATAATAATATTAAGAAACCACAGCGTACTATTCCACCACAACTAACACTTCTTTCAACGCCTTACTTATATCCTTGGCGCTTCTATCTTATTTAACACTGCCCTTAACACGCTATCCACGTCATGCCCTTCAATTTCCAATTCAGGGGCTAAGGCAATACGATGGCGCAAGGTTGCCAAAGCAATGTCTTTTACATCATCCGGGGTGACAAAATCACGCTCTGCTAATAGTGCCGCCGCACGGCTTGCCCGAATTAAGGCAATACCACCACGTGGCCCTGCTCCAAGACTGATCCCCGGCCAATTGCGGGTACTTCGCACAATTTTCACCACATAATCATAAACTCGATCATCTACTTGTAGATTCGCCACGATTTTTTGTAGAGTTAAAACATCTTCCGCTTTCAGCAGGCTCTTAACTGCACTGACATCTAAACTTTCACCTATTTTGCTCGAAGTCACCTGTTTAAGCAAAACACCTTCTTGCTGTAGACTCGGATAATCAATACGAATTTTCAGTAAAAAACGATCTAATTGCGCTTCAGGTAAGGGATATGTGCCTTCCTGTTCAATCGGATTTTGAGTAGCCAAAGTCATAAAAGGGGACGAAACTCTGAATCCGTTCCCTTCAATAGTTACTTGCTGCTCTTGCATCACTTCCAACAAAGCCGCTTGCGTCTTCGCAGGGGCGCGATTGATTTCATCAGCTAATAATAAGTGCGTGAAAATAGGCCCTTTGCGAATACGGAACTCTTCGTTTTTCATATCATACATAGCATGTCCGGTGACATCGCTGGGCATTAAATCAGGCGTAAATTGAATCCGCGTGAAGCGTCCATCAAAAGTTTTCGCCAAAGCTTGTACCAACAAGGTTTTACCTAAGCCCGGAACTCCTTCAACTAGCACATGCCCCGCTGCTAACAGGGCGACTAAAACTTGATCAATAACCTCTTGTTGACCAACAATAGCATTACTGATTTCATTGCGTATTTCTTTAATAATATTAATAGCTTGATCAAATTTATCATTAGTAGGCGAACTCATCAAAACGCCGCTCCTTTAATTAAATAATTTGTTTTTAAAATCACTTCAAAGCCCAATTTTCTATGCTCTTCAACTATATCAAGTGTTAAGGTAATGATTACCAAAAATGAGAAAAAAATTAACCTAACATAAAAAATACCTCTAAAATGGTATCGTAATTAAGTATTTTTCTGGTGAAAAACGAGTAAAAAACTTAATTTTTGAGTATTATATATCAAACTATAATACTAACTGACTAACTAAACAATTAATAACTGAATATGTCTATTGCTGAATTTGATGTCATCGCCAATTATTTTAGCCAAGATTTTCCCAAACGTCCCGATGTTATTTTAGGGGTTGGTGATGATGCGGCTCTTTGTACAATGCCCCCAAATAAACAACTTGTCATTGCTGTTGATACATTAATAGAAAATATACATTTTCCGAAAAAAACTAGTCCTGAAGATATAGGCTATAAAGCCCTTGCAGTTAATCTCAGCGATATGGCTGCTATGGGCGCAACGCCTGCATGGATGACTTTGGCCTTGACTTGTCCACATACTGATGAAACTTGGTTGAGTAAATTCAGTGCTGGATTGAGGAAACTGGCTGAAAGTCATGAAGTAAGTTTAATTGGAGGCGATACAACAAGTGGTCCTTTGACAATAACAATACAAATAATAGGTTTTGTTCCCTCTGATGCTGCTTTACAACGACGTGGTGCTCAGCCCGGGGATGGAATTTATGTGACAGGTACAATAGGTGATGCTGGACTTGGCTTAGCATCCATAGAAAAACGACTTTTATTAGCACGTCCGCTACAAAAAATTGTCGAAACGCGCTTACATCGCCCCACGCCGCGTTTATCTGAAGGCCAAGCTTTGCGCGGTATAGCTAGTAGTGCGATTGATATATCTGATGGATTAATGGCAGATTTGGGACATATTTTAACAGCCAGCGGTGTCGGCGCGACAATACAGGCGGATAATTTACCTTTATCAAGTACTTTGCGTGATTCTTTATCTGTTGATACTGCGTGGAATTTTGCCTTAAGTTCTGGAGATGATTATGAATTATGCTTTACAGTAGCTGAAGATAAGGAAACTGCTTTACAAGCGGCACTACCAGCCAATTCTTATACCCGTATTGGCATAATCGAAAGGCGAATGGGTTTACGTTGCTTAGATAGCGACGGACGAATGTTTCTGCCGCAAGAATCTGGTTATGAACACTTTATTAAGCTAAATGTTGGGACGACTCTCCGAAAACGTCGTAGTCGTTCTAGGTAAACTAAAAAATCATTATTGTCTGAATCCTGATTCAGACAATTAACTATGAAACCATGAAACAACGTACTTTTGAGAATTACCATAAACAGCAATGGGAAATCCTAGAGGGCTGGCTAGATCGTCTTGAAAAACGGAACTCACTTAAAGTGCAAAATATTGCCGAATTTCCACAACGCTATCGACAAGTTTGCCAACACTTGGCATTGGCGCGAGATCGTCACTATACTCCACATTTGATAGAACGACTCAACCGCCTAGTATTACGCGGACATCAGCATCTTTACACAACACCTAGCCGTTTTATGGGCAAAATGATTGATTTTATCAGCGTCGATTTTCCTCAACAGGTGCGTGAGGAATCACGTTTTGTCATTTTATCCAGCCTATTATTTTTCGGTTCCTTGTTGATCATGTTTATTGGTGTGCAAATCAATCCAGATTTAATCTATACTCTTATGAATGTAGGACAAGTTCAGGGTATCGAAAAAATGTATCACCCAATGGCAGAACATCTGGGTTATAACCGAGAGTCTCAAAGTGATTTCTTAATGTTTGGTTTTTATATCAGGAATAATATTTCGATTGATTTTCAAACTTTTGCTGGTGGCATTTTATTCGGCTTAGGTAGCCTATTCTTTTTAATATTCAATGGATTATATATAGGTAGTATAGCCGGTCATCTCACGCATATTGGTCATACTGTTCCTTTCTATTCCTTTGTGGCGGGGC
>JAUXCJ010000152.1 GCA_030618965.1 Thiomargarita sp. | reverse complement strand
TCCTAAGACCGCTTGGCCTCCGACTTAGCCGGACAAATGAGCCGCGTTTATAGTGCTAAAATCGCCGCAATTAAGGCAAGTGATGAAAAATTAGAAGTGCAAGGCTCTGTGATGGCTTCTGATGCCTTTTTCCCATTTAGAGATGGCATTGATTCTGCTGCTGAAGTTGGTATTAAGGCAGTTATTCAACCGGGCGGTTCTATGCGCGATGAAGAAGTAATCTCTGCTGCAAATGAACATGGGATGGCGATGGTGTTTACTGGTATGCGTCATTTTAGACATTAGAAAAAAGTTATAAGAGAGCCCGCGTGGGAACGAGAATAACCTTATTTATTCTTAAAAATCTTCAATTCTGAAAATTCTGATTCAGACAATATGAAAATATTAATTATAGGTAGCGGCGGGCGTGAACACGCGCTCGCATGGAAAGTCGCTCAATCAAACCAAGTCCAAAAAGTCTTTGTTGCCCCGGGGAACGCAGGAACTGCCCAAGAGGCGAAAGTAGAAAATATTCCTATAAATGTAGATAATCTCAAAGCACTTATTAGCTTTGCCCAAGAAAATACAATTGATTTAACCATTATTGGGCCTGAACAACCCCTGGTCGATGGCATTGTTGATCAATTTCAAGCGGTTGGATTATCCTGCTTTGGACCAACTCAAGCAGCCGCTCAATTAGAAGCTTCTAAAGCCTTTACTAAAGATTTTCTCAACCGTCACAATATCCCCACTGCCGCTTATGGTAATTTTACTGATATTGATCAAGCAATCGCCTATATTCATAAAGTCGGCGCACCAATCGTGGTTAAAGCTGATGGACTTGCCGCTGGTAAAGGCGTGATTTTGGCTGATACTAAAGAGGATGCCATTAAAGCCGTGCGCGACATGTTAGCGGGTAATGCTTTTGGTGATGCCGGACATCGTGTTGTTATTGAAGAATTTTTACAAGGTGAAGAAGCCAGTTTTATTTGCATGGTAGACGGACCCCATATTTTACCTTTGGCGACTTCCCAAGATCACAAAGCCCGTGATAATGGCGATAAAGGGCCAAATACTGGCGGTATGGGAGCTTATTCACCCGCCCCAGTTGTCACACCTGAAATCCATGCCCGTATTATGGCTGACATTATAGAACCTACAGTGCGCGGCATGGCTGCTGAGGGAAATTCTTATACAGGGTTTTTATATGCTGGTTTAATGATTGATAAGGGAAATCTGAAAGTTTTAGAATATAATTGCCGCTTTGGTGATCCCGAAACACAACCGATTTTATCCCGTTTGCGCTCAGATTTAGTTGAACTCTGTTTAGCTGCATTGGATCAGCGTTTGCATGAAGTACAAGCGGAGTGGGATTCACGCGCTGCTTTAGGTGTAGTATTAGCTGCTGGAGGTTATCCCGCGCAATATGAGAAAGGCTTAGTCATCAATGGATTATCAAAAGCCGCCCAATTAGATGGAAAAATATTTCATGCAGGCACTATTGAAAAAGATGGCAAAATTCTGACAGCAGGTGGACGTGTACTCTGTGCCTGCGCTCTAGGCGAGACTGTATATGAAGCACAATCAAAGGCTTATGCACTAGCTCAATCCATTCACTGGGATGGTGTCTATTATCGTACTGATATAGGATATCGTGCCTTGGTACGACTTTAGTTTTTATTTATACACTTTAAATATGGTATTGTATTTAGGGATTTTAACCAAAAATGTTTAATATAATTGTGCTACATGGCCCAAACCTCAATTTACTGGGTGAGCGTGAACCGACGCATTATGGTCGTACCACTTTAGCAAGCATTAATCAAGCCCTTACTGAGCAAGCGGCTGGTCATAATCTGATGACTTTTCAAAGTAATGCCGAACACCAATTATTAGAAAAAATTCATAGAGCAGCTCATGATTCCATTGATTTCATTATAATTAATCCAGCAGCCTTTACACATACGAGCGTCGCCTTGCGTGATGCCTTATTAGCGGTTGCTATTCCGTTTATTGAAGTCCATTTGTCCAATATATATTCCCGTGAACCTTTTAGGCAACATTCTTATTTTTCCGATATTGCTGTGGGCGTAATCAGCGGACTAGGGGCGCAAGGATATACCTTAGCTTTGCAAGCAGCATTATCTATATTATCAAATTCGAGGTAGATTTATGGACATTGAGAAAATCGAAAAACTCATAGAACTAATTGAAGCATCTGATGTCGCAGAAATAGAAATTCACGAAGGTAAAGATTCAGTTCGTATTAGTCGCAATTCAAGCCCAGTAACACTAGCACCGCCCCCAGTAACACAAGTAGTTGCTCCACCTATTGCAGCAGCAGCCCAACCACCAATAGTAGAACCAAGTAAAGAAACACTGAAAGGCCATATAGTTAAATCACCAATGGTTGGCACCTTCTATCGATCCGCTTCTCCGACAAGTAAACCCTTTGTTGAAAATGGACAAATGGTGAGTGAAGGAGATACAGTATGTATTATTGAGGCCATGAAAATTTTGAATCAAATCACGGCTGATAAAGCCGGTGTCATCACTAAAATTTTAGTCGATAATGGTTCACCCGTTGAATATGACGAACCCTTATTTGTGATTGAATAAGTACTGATAACTGAAAAAGAGGTTAAGTAGATGTTATCTAAAGTTGTTATCGCCAACAGAGGTGAAATTGCTCTCAGAATACTAAGGGCTTGTCGGGAAATGGGTATTAAAACTGTGGCGGTACATTCATCAGCAGATCGAGAACTCAAGCATGTACGATTAGCAGATGAATCGGTATGTATTGGGCCAGCTCCTTCCGCTAATAGTTATTTAAATATTCCCGCCGTCATCAGTGCAGCCGAAGTCACAGATGCCGCCGCCATTCATCCTGGCTATGGTTTTTTATCGGAAAATGCCAATTTTGCCGAACAAGTTGAAAAAAGCGGCTTTATCTTTATTGGTCCCCGTCCTGATACCATTCGTTTAATGGGGGATAAAGTCTCAGCCATTGCCTCGATGAAAAAAGCTGGAGTTCCCTGTGTGCCTGGCTCCGATGGCGTACTTGATGATGATGAAGAAAGAAATTTACAATTAGGACGTGATATTGGCTATCCAATTATTATCAAAGCTTCTGGTGGTGGCGGCGGGCGAGGTATGCGCGTTGTACATAGCGAAGCAGCCTTATTAAATGCCATTTCTTTAACCCGCAGTGAAGCAGCAGCAGCTTTTGCCAATGATCAAGTGTATATGGAAAAATACCTTGAAAATCCTAGGCATATAGAAATACAAGTATTATCGGATTCCTATGGAAATGCCATTCACTTAGGCGAGCGTGACTGTTCAATGCAGCGTCGTCATCAGAAAATAATAGAAGAAGCACCAGCTCCAGGATTAAGTGAAGATCTGCGTAAAAAAATTGGAGAACGTTGTGCCAAAGCTTGTCAAGATATTGGCTATCGTGGTGCTGGTACTTTTGAATTTCTATATGAAGATGAGGAATTTTATTTCATTGAAATGAATACTCGTTTACAAGTTGAACATCCTGTCACAGAATGGATTACTGGGATTGATATTGTTCGTGAACAATTGCGTATTGCCGCAGGTGAAAAATTGTCCTATCAACAAGCAGATGTTCAAATTAGAGGACATGCGATAGAATGCCGTATCAATGCAGAAGATCCCGATAATTTTATGCCATCTCCGGGTTTGATTTCCCGCTATCATGCTCCAGGCGGACAAGGTGTACGTGTTGATAGCCATATTTATAGCGGTTATCGTGTTCCACCCTATTATGATTCCATGATTGGTAAAGTCATCACTCATAGCAATAACAGAGAATCAGCAATGGCCCGTATGAGAATGGCTTTAGATGAAATCCTTATAGATGGTATCAAAACCAATATACCTTTACATAGAACCTTACTCCTTGATGCGGCTTTCCAAGCCGGCGGTGTTAATATTCATTTCTTAGAAAAAAAATTAGGATTATCTTGATTTGATATAATAATTTTAATTAGACCTCCGAGGTTTTCAAAACCTCGGAGGTCTTTAAAATCGGATTTCTCTCATAGGAATTTAAAATGTCTGAACGCCCTCTTCTAAACCTTTCCCCACCCAATAATGAAAAACATATCCTATTACATTCTTGCTGTGCCCCCTGTTCAGGAGAAATCATGGAAGCTTTACTTAGTTCCGGTATAAATTTTAGTATTTTTTTTTACAACCCCAATATTCATCCACAGAAAGAATACGAAATTCGCAAAGAAGAAAACAAACGCTTTGCAGACAAAAATAACTTAGCTTTTTTTGATGCCGATTATGACGTAGACAAATGGTTTGAACGTACCAAAGGACTAGAATTTGAACCAGAACGTGGGCGTAGATGTACAAGCTGTTTTGATATGCGTTTTGAGCGCACTGCTTTATACGCTGCTGAAAATGGCTTTAAAGTATTTACCAGTTCAATGGGTATTTCTCGCTGGAAGGATATAAAACAGGTGAATGAATGTGGTATCCGTGCCGCCGAGCCTTATCCAGATTTAAACTATTGGGCATATAACTGGCGCAAAAAAGGTGGCTCTCAACGCATGGTAGAAATTGCCAAACGTGAACATTTTTATCAGCAAGAATATTGTGGCTGTGTCTATTCCTTGCGCGATATGAATCAATGGCGCAAAGAGCAGGGACGTGAAAAAATTGAACTGGGGGTAAAGTCTTATAGTTAGCCTCTTCTATGAAAATAACTATGTTTAACTGTACGCCTTAATCGTTTTTCAAAGTCTTGAGGCGAAGCAACATAGTTCATCTTAATTATTTGTGGTGTTCTATTTTTCAATCTTCCCACTATTTTTATATTGCCAAAATCGAAAAGTTTACCCAATAGACTTTTTTTGACTGCCATAGATTCAAACATGGTATGATTGATTTGAAGCTTTTTTTGCTTAAAAATGCCATAAGTTGCGATCATAAATTGAATATTGAACGCCAAATGTGTAGTCGCAGCTTTCATCAAAAAAGAAATCAATAAAAATAG
>JAUXCJ010000313.1 GCA_030618965.1 Thiomargarita sp. | reverse complement strand
TGAGGTTTTACGCGGTAAATTGACACCGTTACAATATGATGTAACGCAAAATGATGCAACGGAAAGACCGTTTCAAAACGAATATTGGGATAAAAAACAGGCTGGTATTTATGTAGATGTTGTCAGCGGAGAACCTCTATTTTCTTCTCTGGATAAATATAAGTCTGGCACAGGTTGGCCGAGTTTTAGTAAGCCACTAAATGCGGATAACGTTGTAGAACGTAAAGATTTTAAACTCTTTATCTCACGCATTGAGCTGCGTAGCAAAAATGCGGATTCCCATTTAGGCCATGTTTTTGATGATGGCCCACCATCGACTGGATTGCGTTATTGTATTAATTCAGCCTCATTGCGGTTTATTCCGAAGGAAAAATTGGTTGAGGAAGGCTACGATGGATTTGTGAAGTTGTTTGAAAAATAAGCTGTGGAGTACAAAGCGCAGCTTTGTCAGCACTTCTCTGGTTGCGGTTTGCATAATTTTTCTCCATTTTTTAACTCAAAAAAATCACAGTTCAAACCAAAAAATAACTACACAGATTGCATGTAAGAAAGGATAAAACACGGCTAGATTTTTGCCTTATCCTTTCTTAAATACAATCCGTGTAGTTCTTCTTTTTTCTCGGATAAATACCAAAAAAGCCCATAAAAACAATCAGTTGGTTTTTATAACTGCTTGATTTACAATAAAAACCCAAAATACCCCAAAAAAAAATTTTGCTAGCTTGAAGATTTTTCACTTCTAAAAATAAATTTTCCCGCTGCAAAGCCGCTTGAGTTTTATAAAGCCTATCGTCTTTCCGCATTAATTCCCGAAAAAAGAACAACATAGCCTTACCCAATAATTCCTCATGGCGGAGGAACTCAGCCAAAGTATCATCCAAGGGACTGATTTTCTCTAAAATAAGCTCAGTAATAGCAATAGAACCTTGATAATTAATCAGAATAGATAAATCCACCTCAGTTTCGACTTTAAAAAAGCTAATTTTGGCAATTTTTTGAAGTTCATCAATTAGTTGCTGACGTAAAGCTGAAAAATCCTGAACTCTCCGTTTTTTCGCAAAAGCTTGAAAATAATTACGCTCAATCGGTTCAGCAAATTCACGGGTAACTTTGGCATATAAGACTTTTTTGACGATAGCTAATAATTTTTTATCTGGAGCAGCCAAGCCAGCGGTGATAGCTGTGATTGAATAGCCGTAACTATCTTGATAGGCTTGATAAATTTCCTCAGATGAATAGGTAAAATGAGATTTGATGATGTCGATAGCTTTTTTTTGTGCGCCCTCGACTAGGATGGGATTGTCTAGTAGGATGCTTAATCCGGTTTTTATTACTGTTGCTAGTGACATGATGGGTTTTAATCCTTAAAGAATGGGGTTTAACGGGTATTTTAGATATTCTCGTTCCCGGTGCTCCAGCTCACTCTCTTATACACAAGGTTTTAACTAATTGAAATAAAAGGATATTATGTAGGGTGGGTAGAGCGATAGCGAAACCCACCAAATCGTTGAAAATTATAACAATGGTGGGTTTCGCTATCGCTCTACCCACCCTACAAAATAAGCTGATGAAAGATTTAGTGCCCTTTAGGGTACTTTAGCTTTTAGCCTTGGGCTTTAGCCCAAGGATTGCTCAAACCTCATTAGGGTTATTAGTCACCATTTTATTTAAGTTACCCATCACGTTACCATTTGAGGATTTATCTGCTTGAACCTGCTTTTT
Organism: Thiomargarita sp.; assembly: GCA_030618965.1. GTDB lineage: Bacteria > Pseudomonadota > Gammaproteobacteria > Beggiatoales > Beggiatoaceae > JAUXCJ01. The sequence continues at coordinate 1,669 of JAUXCJ010000313.1, read as the reverse complement.
AATTTTCTCAATGGTTTGATGAGTCTGGTTAGTTAAGACTTGATTAGCCACTTCAAATTGACGATTTTCATCTGCATTGTGGGGTACTGGTCTCATAGCCGCTGCTAGTAATTTGCTATTTTCTGTCATCAGTGTTTTGGTGATTTCTTGAACCATTTTTATGCAATCATTTGTTGGCAACATGCCTTGTTCATATATTGGCATGACTGCTGGTATTTCGTGCTTGGCAGTGTCTGTCTTCATTGAAACTGGAGTAAAAGCCGTTGCCGTCTTTTTAACTGGAACTTCTGGTGCGGTTTCAGTTTGTTGTTTTTCAATGGACGCTGGTTTTCTATTTAAAAGATAGCGGTTTATGATGTAGCTCACGCCAGCAATCAATAAAATAATAAGAACAGCAACGCCGACAATTTTGGCAATTAAAATTGTAATTTGTTGTTCTACAAGCTCTTTTCTTTGTGCAACCGCTTCATCTATGCTGTCAGTGTAAACACCAGTGCCGATTATCCAATTTAATGGTTCATATAACCTCACATAAGATAATTTGGGTGCTTCAATAGTTACGCCACCGACGGCTTGTTTGGGCCATTTGTATTCTTGAAATCCACTACCATTTTGGTTTTGACACACTTTGACGAAGGATTCAAACAGGGTTTTGAGTTTGTCTTTCAAAATTTGTCCTTCGAGTAAGGGGCGAGTTGGATGTACTATCATTTTGAGATGAGTTGTGTTTATCCAAAAAAAACCGTCTCCATTGTGATAGCGCATTTGTCTGATTTCGTCTTTACTTTTTTCTATGGCATCAATCATGGCGTCATCAACATAGACGCTGGTGCCTATAATCCAATTCCATTCTAGGAATAATCGTGTATAAGCCAGCATAGGTACGTCAGGAATCGGGCCTTCTTTAGTTTGTTTAGGCCAGAGATAATCGACAAAGCCTTTTCCGTGTGCTTGTGAAATTTCTACGGCTGCACTATAAAAGTTTTGTCCTTTGCCCATCGCGCTGTTGTATTTAGGATCATCTAAAATTTGCCCATTAAGTGAGGGACTCATTGGGTGCATGATCATTTTGGGATAAGGGCGGGTGGTGTCAGTAATCCAAATGTGTCCCTTACCATTATCGTATCTGATTTTTTTAATTTCGGCAGCCGCTTGAGCCTGTGCTTCTGGGAGTGTCATTTCTCCTTTTTTGACTGCCTCATTTTTGGATTTGATAATGCTTTCAGCAACATCAATAATGTTCGTCAGGGGGCGGCCATAGTATCTTTCTAAATATGCCTTGTTCATGGCATTTTTATGATTGGCTTCTATTGTGGCGTAAGCAATATCCACATAATCTTTCAAAGATTGCTTGATTCTCTGAGTTTCTTCGGTGCGATATTTGGCAATATCTTCATTGCCTTTGACGATGATGCTGTAAATCGTGAAACTGAGTATCAGAGTGATTGCCACAATAAGGCAACTTATAAAGGTAAATAGGCTTCTGGTGCCATTGTTCATGTGATTTGTCCTAATTAAAAAATTCGATTAATAAAATTTTCAGATACTTTTATTATTATTATAAAAGATGAGGTAACTGCTAACAACGGCTAATATGGCTATATAAGTAACCAAGTAAAAATAGTCAATATAGATGATTTCCCAAGGGTTGATAGGATTGATTTCGGTT
>JAUXCJ010000189.1 GCA_030618965.1 Thiomargarita sp. | reverse complement strand
TTGAAAATATCAATCAAGCGTTTGATTTCTTCCCTATCATTAGGTGTTGGCACATTAATTTTAGCCATCATCAATTCACGCTCAATGTGTTTTCCAACTGTGAGATCATTAAGTTTAATCACTTCAATCAATTTATTTAATTGCTTAGTGATTTGCTCAATAACATCATCCGAGCCTCTTGTTACCAAAGTCATGCGTGAAACTGAAGTTTGTTCTGTAGGCGCAACAGTTAAAGACTCAATATTATAACCGCGTGCAGAGAATAAACCAGCGACTCGTGATAAAGCACCTGCTTCATTTTCTATCAAAATTGAAATCGTATGACGCATGATTAAGCAACCTCTCTCTCTGGGGTTAACACCATTTCATGATGCCCTTTTCCGGTAGCAATCATCGGATACACGTTTTCACCCGGATCAATAATAAAGTCCATAAATACTAGATTATTCTTATCCTCCAATCCTTCCTTTAATGCCCCTTCGACATCGCTAGGCTTCTCAATTTTCATACCGACATGCCCATAGCTTTCTGCCAATTTCATAAAATCGGGTAAAGCATCTACGTAGGAATGAGAATAACGCTTATCATAAAACATTTCTTGCCATTGACGCACCATGCCCATATAGCCATTATTCAAATTCACAATTTTAATCGGCAAATCAAATTGCTTACAAGTGGACAATTCTTGTATGCACATTTGAATACTCGCTTCACCTGTTACACAAACCACCTGCTCGTCAGGATGAGCCAATTGTACACCCATTGCAGCGGGCAAACCAAAGCCCATCGTACCCAGGCCTCCAGAATTTATCCAGCGACGCGGTTTAGTGAACTTATAGAACTGAGCCACAAACATTTGGTGTTGACCAACATCGGAAGTCACATAGGCATCACCATGAGTCAGTTCATACAGCTTTTCTAATACAAACTGTGGTTTAATCCGATCACTATTGCAATCATAGCGCAAACAATTGGTTGCTCGCCAAGTTTCAATTTGTTTCCACCAACTGCTGATAGCATTAACATCTGGTTGCTCTCCTATTTCCTTCATGGCAACCATCAAATCAGATAACACCAAATTCACCGTACCAACAATAGGAATATCTACCTTCACATTTTTTGAAATCGAAGAAGGATCAATATCAATATGGATAATTTTCGCGTAGGGACAGAATTTATCTACTTCAGCCGTCACCCGATCATCAAAACGTGCACCAATGGCAATTAATACATCGCATTCGTGCATCGCCAGATTGGCTTCATAAGTCCCGTGCATCCCAAGCATCCCCAGGAACTGTGAATCAGTCGCAGGATAACTGCCTAAACCCATTAAAGTTTGAGTAATAGGATACTTTAAAAAGCGTGTAAATTCGGTTAATTCCTTAGCAGCATTACCAAGTACTACGCCCCCGCCACTATAAATCATTGGACGTTTAGCCGATAAAATCAGCTTAGCTGCTTGACGGATCTGCTTAGGATGTCCAGATAGCACCGGTTTATAAGAACGCATCTCAATAGTATCAGGATACTCAAACAAAGCCTTTTGAGCCGTTATATCCTTCGGAATATCTATAAGAACTGGCCCGGGACGACCCGTAGTTGCTATATAAAACGCCTTTTTAATAATACATGCCAGTTGCTTGACATCCTTAACTAAAAAATTATGTTTAACACATGGACGAGAAATACCTACAGAATCAACCTCTTGAAAGGCATCATTACCAATCAAACTGCTAGGTACTTGCCCAGTGAGAACGACCAAAGGAATGGAATCCATATAAGCTGTTGCAATACCTGTGATCGCATTTGTTGCACCCGGACCAGATGTCACCAAAACCACACCTGGTTTACCAGAGGAACGCGCATATCCATCAGCGGCATGAACCGCCCCCTGTTCGTGACGGACAAGAATATGCTGGATTTTATCTTGTTTAAACATTGCATCATAAGTATGCAACACCGAGCCGCCGGGATAGCCAAAAATATGCTCCACCCCCTCGGCTGCCAAAGCCTTCATCAAAATCTCAGCACCCGTCATCATTTCAGCATTATTCGCCACATCGTTCATTCATCAATACCCAGTCATCATCAAATTAATCAAATATTCAAACGCAATTAAGTCTTGTAATCTATGGATTCAAAACTCATTTAACAATTAGTTTACTATTATTTTGGTACTTGGACAAATCAATTCGAGGATAAAGGAGATTTTATGAAAAACACCCCATCCTTTTCAATTCATAGCCTACTGCTTGGGCCTATGGAGAATTTTATTTATATTATTCAAGATGATATATCAAAAAAATCCGCAGTAGTTGATCCGGCTTGGGACATTCCCGAAGTTATTGCCCTTGCCAAACAACAAGATTTACAAATTACCGATATTTTGCTCACCCATAGTCATCACGATCATACCAATGGATTGACTGAATTATTAAATAGTTACGATGCTCAACTCCATCTATTAAAAGCCGAAGCGCGATTTTGGGGGCATGAACTGAATAAACCTACCCTACATCATGGTGGCGATTCCATTGCACTCGGCAAAACGCAAATTGAGATTTTGCATACGCCTGGACATACTCCCGGTTCAGCTTGTTTTTATCTTGATGGGCATTTGATAACAGGTGATACTTTATTTGTATTTGGCTGTGGGCGTTGTGACTTAAACGGCGGCAATCCTGAACAAATGTATCATACCTTAAAAAAACTTGGTACAGAATTACCCGCCGATACAATCATACATCCTGGGCATCACTATGCCGACAAAGCCTCGTCTACAATGGCAGAACAATTAGACGGTAATCCATTTATGCACTTTGACAACAGTGCCGATTTTGTTCATTATCGTATGCACTAACACAATGTGCAAGGTAACCTTGCACTCCAATAAACACCGGAAACACTGGAGTGCAAGGTTACCTTGCACTAAACCGAGTATCAAACATGATTAGCAATTTATCCAATTTCGGCTTAATTAAAATCACTGGCAACGATGCCGAAACCTTTTTACAAGGACAATTCACCAATGATGTCCGCCAAGTCACTGAGACACATAGCCAATTAAGTGCGTTGTGCAGCCCAAAAGGTCGTGTTATTGTCAACTTTCGCCTGTTTAAACGCGACAATGACTATTATTTATTATTACCAAAAGACACACTATCCGCGACTATAAAACGTCTACAAATGTATGTACTACGCGCCAAAGCCAAACTTGAAGATGCAAGTGATAATCTTTATCCTATTGGCATAGCTGGTGCGGATAGTACACAAATTTTAACAGACTGTTTAGGCTTTGCACCCCCAACTGAGGTAGATGCCAGTTTAACAGTTGCAAATATTACCGTTTTAAAAGTACCCGACAATCAAGCACGTTATATAGTTTTAACCGAAACGCCTGATAACATTTCCGCCTGTGGAGAAAAAACCGCAGATGCAAGCGAATGGCAACTATTAGACATACTCGCTGGCTTGCCCCAAATTGTACCAGCAACTAATGAAGCCTTTGTTCCACAAATGCTAAATTATGATAGTCTTAATGGCATCAGTTTTCAAAAAGGCTGTTATACTGGACAAGAAATTGTCGCCAGGATGCAATATCTCGGCAGCCTAAAACGCCGCATGTATCTTGCAAAAATCGAAACTGCTCAATTACCGCAGCCCGGCGACGCACTTTATATCAGCACCAATGAACAAAGTGTTGGCAAAATCGTTAATGCAAGCACTCATCCTGATGGCGGTGCTATCGTGTTAGCAGTGATAAAAATCGCCGAAGCTGATGCTCATGAAATTCACTGGCAAAGCCAACAAGGCGACTGTTTACAATTATTAGATACCTTATTCACTAACAAAAAAGGAGTAATAGAATGAAATCCATTCAACTCATCGCCGCCCTCCTATATCTCTCTTGTCTCTCACCATCAGCGTGGAGTATTGACTATGAGAAAATCGTACAAGGATTAGGCGAATCTGAAGAAGCTTATCCTTTTGCCTATCAACTCGCTATACAAAAAAATAGCTATACTGCTTGGCGGAAAGTAGCTACTCAATATGCAAACTCAAATGATAAAGCCTTTATCCAAGCTTGGAAAAAAGCCAAGGAAATCAATAAAGAATCCATTTATAAGGATTTTTTAACAATCCGCCCAAATTCTTTGCTCAACCTCCAAGCCATTCATGCCATTTTTGAATTAACCAAAGCCACAAATACCCTTACCAACTATCGGCAATTTATGGAAACATTTCCCTACTCGGTAGAATCCATCGAAGCCATGTTAAAAATTCAGGCACTAGCCTTTGAACGTGCCAAACAAGCTAATATGCCCTTGATGTATGACACCTTTGTTAGAACTTTCCCAGGGGCAAAACAGATTCCAGAAGCCATTGAATTAGCTTATCAAGCTGAAAAACGCATGATTGAAAAAGAAGCTACAGAATGGGAAACAGATTTCAAAAATAATTATCAAGGAACCACACCAGATGTTAAGACTTTTATTGGTTGGAAGTTGCAAGACGAGGCGAAGAAATTCTTAA
>JAUXCJ010000092.1 GCA_030618965.1 Thiomargarita sp. | reverse complement strand
TAATCGTCAAGGTGGCGGTTTATCAGCCGAAGCCCTAACAGATAAAGATCGCCTTGATATTACTTACATTGCTAAAATGCGGGTAGACTATTTAGCCGTTTCATTTCCTCGCAGTGCCAAAGATGTTCAAGATGCCCGTAAATTATTACTGGCAGCTGGTAGCCAAGCTGGTATTATTGCGAAAATTGAACGGGCTGAAGCACTTGATAACTCAGAAGAAATTATCAAAGCATCCGATGCCATAATGGTAGCACGCGGCGATTTAGGCGTAGAAATTGGCGATGGTAACTTGCCACCAGTGCAAAAGCACTTAATTAAGCAAGCCCGTGACTTAAACACGGTTGTGATTACGGCAACACAAATGATGGAATCTATGATAGAAAATCCGATTCCTACTCGTGCAGAAGTCTTTGATGTGGCAAATGCAGTTTTTGATGGCACTGACGCTGTGATGCTATCAGGCGAAACCGCAGCCGGTAAATATCCTGACAAAGCCATTACTGCAATGGATAGAGTTTGCCGAGAAACCGAAAAACAACCGAGTGTACGGGTTTCTCGTCATCGCCTAGACAATCAATTTGGGCGCATTGATGAAGCCGTTGCTATGGCGACTATGTACACGGCGAATCATTTAAATATTGCTGCGATTGCCGCGCTGACAGAATCTGGTGCAACAGCTTTATGGATGTCGCGCATTAATTCAGGCATCGCCATTTTTGCCTTATCACCCCATACATGCACTTGTAATAAAGTCACCTTATATAGGGGAGTTTATCCCATTAAATTTAAGGAAATTTATCAAGTTAATACAATAGAAGCGAATCAACTAATTCTGAATGAATTAAAAAAACGCGATGCTATCAGTGAAGGTGATTTAGTGCTTCTAACTAAGGGTGATTTAAAAGGCATTGCAGGCGGAACCAATTTAATGAAAATAGTTTGTGTTGGAGAATAAAGTGAGTGTACCCCCCCTCAATCCCCCCCGCTGGGGTGGAGCTAGGGGGAGGGATTTTTTTAATTTTTTATATTTATTACTTCTTTATAGGAGAGTTTTATGCTTATATCCTTGCGCCAATTGCTTGATCATGCAGCAGAAAATAATTACGGAATGCCTGCGTTTAATGTTAACAACATGGAACAAGTCCATGCCATTATGCAAGCTGCCGATGCAGTTGATAGCCCTGTGATTATGCAAGGTTCAGCCGGAGCGCGATCTTATGCAGGTGAAGCGTTTTTACGTCATTTAATTCTGGCGGCTGTCGAAGCCTACCCACATATCCCAGTTGTGATGCACCAAGATCATGGTTCTGAGCCTGCGGTTTGCTTACGCTCCATACAAAGCGGCTTTAGTTCCGTAATGATGGATGGTTCCTTAATGGCTGACATGAAAACACCATCTTCATTTGAATACAATGTCGGTGTGACCAAAAAAGTCGTCGAAATGGCTCATGCTGGTGGTGTATCTGTTGAAGGTGAACTGGGTTGTTTAGGTTCATTAGAAACCGGCATGGCAGGAGAAGAAGATGGATCAGGTGCTGAAGGTAAACTCAGCAAAGATCAATTATTGACTGATCCAGAAGAAGCGGCTACTTTTGTCAAGCAAACCGGCGTAGATGCTTTAGCCATTGCTATCGGCACCAGTCACGGAGCTTACAAGTTTACTCGCCCACCAACAGGTGATATTTTAGCGATTGATCGGGTGAAAGAAATTCATGCCCGCATTCCTGATACCCATTTAGTCATGCACGGATCTTCATCTGTACCACAAGAGTGGCTAGCTATAATTAATAATTATGGTGGAGACATGGGACAAACTTACGGTGTACCAGTGGAAGAAATCGTTGAAGGTCTCAAACACGGTGTGCATAAGGTCAATATTGATACCGACTTGCGTATGGCTTCAACAGGTGCCGTCCGTCAGTTCTTACAAGAAAACCCATCAGTTTTTGACCCACGTAAATTCCTGAAAGCAGCCACTAAAGGCATGATGGAAATCTGCAAAGCTCGTTATGAAGCATTTGGAACTGCTGGCATGGCTTCCAAAATCAAGCCAGTGTCTTTGGAGATCATGGCTAATCGTTATGCTAGTGGCGAATTGGATGCGCGGGTTAATTAAATAGCGTTGTTTCTAAGAAAACTGCGGTTTTTTCAGTTTTTTGCTGGAGCAGGTTTGCAACCTGCTCCGTAATTTTCCCTATACGTCTTTTTGCGTAATCTGTAGGTAACAGTTTAAGACTCAAGTGATATTTTGGAGTTCAAGGTTACCTTGAACGAGCTAAATTTCCAATTTGTTTAAGGTAACTTTGAACTCCAAAAGTACAATTTCTGAACCATTAGATGGTAAAAAGAGGAATCGGAGTGCAAGGTAACCTTGCACTCAAACTCCACGCATAAAAAAAACTTGATCATCGAGTTTTATGGTCTTTTTCTGGGTGTCGAAATAGGCTAGGCTCAGCATCAAGTGCTTTTATTTCTCCCCCAAGCGCACAAAATACCCCATAATTTTGCAATTGTCGCGCTCAATAACAAACTCCAATTGCTCTGTTGTCAGTTTGCCGTAAACATTGGGGCGAGCATGAAACACGACTAAATAGCCGACACTTGCTCCCTCGGTTTCCAAATACGCTTCTAATTGCTCTACACCCTGATCAAATTTTGCCTGCCCATACCACATTTTGGTTTCAACCACATAACGATGCCCTTGATAAACCACAATCAAATCCATCCGCCCATCTCCTGAATCTATTTCGGTAAACAAGTCTCCGCCAATTTGCCGTACCAGCAAATCTAAATAAGCCATCAGCAAATATTGTCCAGTGGCTTCTTGTGGCATCGGAGTCACTTTAAAAGCTTCACGCCCGCGCCGCTCGACAAATTTGCGAAACTGAGACAGCAATTCATCCATTTCTAGTTGCTCGCCAATGATATGTTGGCGTAAATCATGGCTATTAACCAAAATTGAGGCTTGCAAATCCGACTCTAGTGGCTGAAAATAATCGGTGAGAATGCGTGCATAGATTGGATTAGCAATCTCACAAAAGCCTTGGGCATTCTCGATGAGAACGCCGTGCATATTTAGCGCGTTAATCCAAGGCGTATTGAGCGTGAACTTCAGGCGTGCGCCAAACAATATGCGTAAAACCTGCTCTTGATGCTCACTAGCATGGCGTGTGAGGCTTTCATAATTATAGCTGCGCTCGCGTACCAGTTTTTTTAGCGCAGTATGCAAATGGCTATGACTAATCGCTTGACTGCGCTCAGTGGCAATTTCTTCTGTTATAATCAGTGCCAGTCGGTTGACTAAAAATGGATAACCACTTGTCAGGCGATGAATTTCTTCGATGACTCCGTTTTCAAAAAATTGTCCAGTTTCGCTTGTATATTGACTCATTAAATCTTGCACTTGCGGCAATGTAAAAAGCGAAAGTTGTAGCTCACGGGCAATATTAAAAGGAGAACTGCGCCCCAAATTGAGGGTGGCAATATTTTGAATTCCAATCAAAATGACACTTTGCAAAGTGCGTGGAGCAGGTAGCGTCAAATAGAGTTCTCGCCAAGTTTGGAGCAGACCTGAAATGGCCGCTTGCGGAGTGCCATCAAACTCGTCGATAATTAAGACAAGGCGACGGTTAGGAAGTAATTTAACAAGTTGGCTAAAAAAGTTACGCAGAGCTAAAATATCAGTTGGCAAGTGATTGATTAGTTTTTGAATCTTTGTTACTTGAGCCTCTCCTTCTCCCTTTCCATCATTTTGTAACATAGTTATCAAGTGTTGAACAATATCTTCACAAAATGCTGAGAAAAAACCTTCTACGGGTGCGTTCTCAAAGGCTTCAAAACTGAAAGTGAGCGGCAAATAATCTGGTTTTTTTTCCAACACTTCTGCAAGCTGCCGTAATATCGTCGTCTTGCCCATTTGTCGTGGTGCGTAAATGGTAAAATAGCTGCCTTGCTCAATTTGTGTGACAATATCTGTAAGCAATTCGCTGCGGGATACAATATAGTGTTGGAATTTGTTGACAGGACCGTAGGTATTAAAGTAACGCATGGAACACCTCGCTAAGTTGGTATTTTTTATGATTTTATCATAAGTGCGGCTTAGTGCAAAACAGTCAATTGCGGTGGGCGGGATGGAAGAAAATAGAGGTGATTTGGTTGTAGCCAGAACAAAAAGGGCAACCACAATGAATTGCCCTTTATGAAAAATCCTCAAAAAAGCGGCATTTCCCCAATAATCTCATTTCTCGACATCCAAGGTGTTTGTTTGCCTTTGGTGAATTGATGCACTTTGAATTTGACGCGACGATATAGTTCACTCAGTTCAATAATACCGTTTTGATTCATGTCTGTGACTTGTCTATCTTTTGTGAATGCTTGTGTAATTGCATAGTTAAACGCGCCATGTCCGCCATTGAGTTCCGGATACTCAAAGCTGAATTGCCGTCCCTTGGATGCCGCCATCACAACCATACCAGCTTTGCCCTGCTTCATTAATGCAGCCACATATTCATCATTTGGCACTACAGTTTCTTGAGAAGCAACGCCAGAATGACAAGCATCAATGAATACTAGGACTTTTGCCTTGGTTTTGGCTAATAATTTGGCAACTTTTTCCCAAGCTAATCCCGTATTCTCAAAATTCCCAAAAGAGGTTTCAGAGCTTAAAAAATAGAATTTTCCGTCCTTACCTCTATCTCCATGCCCAGCAAAATAGAGCATTAGAGTATCATCAGTAGTAGCTTGCTCGACAATATTTTCTAATATTTGTTGGATTTTAGATGCTGTGGCTTCAGAATCAAGTAATTGTTTTACAAATACTTTATCGTATTGTTGAGTCTTATTAGTGGCAGCAGTTTTAGCAAAAGCGACAATATCTCGTTTGGCATATTGCAGATTTGATCTGGGCATATTTGGGTAATTATCTACGCCAACACCCATTACATAAAGATTCCCACCTGAAGCCTTAACCTGAGAAGCATCTACCATTAAACTTTTTGGAGTGCTGCTATAGCCTTTATTATTGTAAGCGACAGCAGTAATCCAATGCTTTCCACGTTTGAGTTCTATGGGCAAAGTTTTCTGAGCTTGTTTGCCCGTCACAGGAATTTCTGCCACAGGTGCGCCATCGACAAACAGACGCAGATTGCTCAAAGGCAGAATAGAAGTTGCGCTAAGTTCAACTGTAGCTGTTTTTGTGTAATTACCCTGATGTTTTAGCAGCATTTCTATGCTTGGAGGCGGCAAAAGTTGAATAGATGGTTTTTGGACATTCTGCCCTGTGAGAATGCCCTTGATAATATCAGGACGTTTTAATTGCGACTCAAATTGACTAAAATCAAAATGTTGTTTAAGTCCAGGATAATGCCAAGTGACGTAACGTGCGCCTTCAGCGGTGGCATCGTAAAAACCTTCATCAGTATAAAGAACGATTTCATCATCAATGTATAAGCCATTAAGGACTCGTTTTTTGCTGGCAATATCGTAGAAGTAGAAGCGTCCGCCTTTATTTACTTGCAAGACAAGTTTACCATTTTTGGATAAATATAGGGATTCAAGGTCTTGGGATTCAGAAATGTCTGATATGGCTGCTGTTATTTTTTGGGTATTAGTGTCAAAGACGATTATTGAAGAATCATCAATAGATGAAATTAACAGAATGTTGTTTTCTGATAAAAAATACTTAACTTCCTTCTTCAAACCAGCCATTGTATCTAAATCGAAGTATTTATTAGGATTCTGATTATCACTGGGATCAATCCCTAGTGCTTTGCTAAGAAATGTATTATAAAATTTACCATCAACAACTTTAAAAATGAATAAATCTCCACCACGAGATTGCATCGTACCAC
>JAUXCJ010000239.1 GCA_030618965.1 Thiomargarita sp. | reverse complement strand
GGAGGGGGCTAGGGGGAGGGAGAAATAACAAAGGTATATAAAATGAATTCTGAAAAAACCACCCATTTTGGCTTTACCCAAATCCCGCACCAAGAAAAAGTCCACCGTGTTGCACAAGTCTTCGACTCGGTTGCTAATAATTATGATTTAATGAATGATTTCATGTCTTTGGGCATACACCGTCTCTGGAAACGCTTTACAATAGCATTAGCGGGCGTTAAACCCGGGGAAAAAATCCTTGATTTGGCAGGAGGAACTGGCGATTTAGCGGCTAAGTTTGCAAAATTGGTTGGTGCTGAAGGGCAAATTGTCTTAGCTGATATTAATGCCGCCATGTTGCAAGTCGGACGCGAGCGTTTGCTTGATAAAGGCATATTAGTCAACTATGCCCAAGTGAATGCTGAATGTTTACCTTTTGCCGATAATACTTTTGATATGATTACCATCGCTTTTGGTTTGCGTAATGTAACTGACAAAGATGTCGCGCTTGCTTCAATGTTGCGAGTCTTAAAACCGGGTGGACGGTTATTGATATTGGAATTTTCTGAATTAAAAATCCCTCCCTTAAAACCTTTGTATGATCTTTATTCTTTCAAACTGTTACCCTTAATAGGTAAAGTCGTTGCTAAAGACGCTGACAGTTATCGCTATTTGGCTGAATCCATTCGTATGCACCCAAATCAAGAAACTTTACAACAAATGATGCAAGGTGCAGGCTTTGAGCGTTGTGATTATCATAATTTAAGTGGTGGTATTGTTGCTGTACATAGGGGCTATAAATTATGATGCCTTTTCTGACAGAATATGCTGGATTTTGGCGACGTTTAATGGCATTTGTTGTCGATATATTGTGGATAAGCCCCTTAGTGATATTTTTGTTATATATTAATTATGGTGGCGATTATGTCCATCTACAAAATAGCATTAATGCAGCATCACAGCTGGAACACTTTGAATGGCAAGTATTTTTGATAAACCACATATTGCCAGCCCTACTGATTATCTGGTTTTGGATTAAATATGCAGCAACGCCGGGTAAATTATTACTTGATTGCGAAATTGTAGATGCCATTACCGGGCAGCCAATTACTTTTAAACAAGCATTGTTGCGTTATGCAGCTTATATTGTTTCTGCGCTACCATTAGGATTGGGTTTTCTATGGATTCTATGGGATAAACAAAAACAAGCTTGGCATGACAAAATTGCTGGCACAGTAGTAATCATACACGACGAAGCGACAGTTCCTTTACATCAACTAATCTAAATTCATTTTGAATCAATTAATTGCACTCACATTAGAAACGCTACTCAATCAAGCATTGCGTTGGGAAGCGTCCAGTTTAGACGCTTTAAATAAACTCTCGGGCAAAATCATCCGCATTGAAATCAGGAATATCGGACTAAATTTAAACTTATTTACTGATAATCAAGGCTTTATAGTATTAAGTGACTACGAGGGTGAAGCTGATATTCGCATCAGCACTAGCCTTTTTAGCTTATTACAACTGTTATTGCAACGTGAAGCGAGCTTGTCCAATAATCCCGACGTAACAATCACAGGAAAAATAAGCATTGCCCAAGACTTATTCCAGTTTTTAAAAGCATTAGATATTGACTGGGAAGAACAAGCCGCGCGATGGTTAGGTGATGCTCCAGCTCACAAATTAGGCAATTTGTTCCGACAATGTGAAACTTATGGCAGTGAACGATTTCACCGGCTACAGCTTAATATTAGCGAGTATTTGCAAGAGGAAAGTCGTCAGTTACCCACCCACATAGAAATAGAGAACTTTTTGAATGCAGTGGATACCTTGCGTGATGATTTAGAACGTTTAGAACAAAGGGTGCGACGACTGACATGAAAATTATCCGCCAAATTCTGCGAATGATGACTATTTACCGTGTCATTGTCCGCTATGGGCTTGATGAGTTATTACTATCAACTAAAATATTTCGCCCACTACGCTTATTCGCCTATTTCACGCCCGGACACTGGCTGCACTCTAAGCAGCTCACACGAGGAAAGCGAATTCGTTTAGCTTTACAGGAATTAGGCCCGATTTTTATTAAATTTGGTCAAATTCTATCCACTCGCCGTGACTTATTACCCGATGACATCGCTTTAGAATTAGCGAAATTACAAGATAAAGTCGCACCATTCAGCGGTGAGGAAGCAATAAAAATTCTAGAAAAAGCTTATGCTCGTCCTATCAATGAGGTTTTCAGTCAATTTGACAGTACACCTATCGCGGCAGCTTCTATTGCCCAAGTACATGCAGCGCGTTTACATAATGGACGCGAGGTAGTAGTAAAAGTGCTACGTCCTAAGATTAAATCTCGTATTAGCAAAGATGTTGAATTGCTATATTTATTAGCTGGATTAACGACTCGTTATTGGGCGGAAGGGCATAGGTTACGCCCACGAGAAGTCGTTGCTGAATTTGAGAAAAATCTTCATGATGAACTAGATTTAATACGGGAAGCCGCTAATGCCACCCTACTTAGGCGTAATTTTAAAGACTCTGATTTACTTTATATACCAGAAATAGAATGGGATTATACCTTATCTAATGTGATGGTGATGGAACGTATCAGCGGCATACCTGTAGGCGATATAGCAGCTTTAAAAAAAGAAGGTGTTAATTTTAAACATCTTGCAGAAATTGGAGTAGAAACTTTTTTCACCCAAGTTTTTAGAGATAACTTTTTTCATGCTGATATGCACCCCGGCAATATTTTTGTCGATTGTCACAATCCCGAACGTCCTTCTTATATTGGCGTAGATTTTGGGATTATGGGTACACTTAGCACCGAGGATCAACATTATTTAGCGGCCAATTTTTTAGCCTTTTTCCAACGTGATTATCATAAAGTGGCAGAATTACATGTTCATTCAGAATGGGTACCCGCAGGCACGCGGATAGAAGAATTTGAAGGGGCGATCCGTAGCGTTTGCGAACCATTTTTTGATAAACCATTGAAAGATATATCTTTTGGTATGGTATTATTGCGCCTGTTTCAAACAGCACGGCGTTTTAATATGGAAGTCCAACCACAATTAGTATTACTACAAAAAACCTTGCTCAATATTGAAGGCTTGGGGCGAGAATTGTATCCAGATTTAGATTTATGGCAAACAGCTAAACCATTTTTAGAACGATGGATGGATGAACGAGTAGGAATACGCGCCTTGTTCAAAGGGCTGGCGAGTAATTTGCCCCTATGGGCAGAAAATTTACCTGAGATACCTATGTTAATACACCAAAGCTTAGTCCAACGTCAAACAGACTCTGAGCATATAAAACGCTTAGATCAACAATTGACTAGCTTAACAACGGAAATGCAACAATGGCATAAACGCTTTATGCTGGTATTAATTGGGAGCGTATTTGTTATAAGTTCAACTCTATTTTTATCTTTGGGAACAAACTTTAACTTCAACTTGCCAGGTTTGTTATTAGGGGGAATCGGGGGAGGAATGTTATTGTTGGCTTGGAAGTAGGGAGATAAGAGACGCGATAAATTGCGTCTCTATGGCCTAGTTAGTCAATATCTGCAGTAACACGTCTGTTTTCCAGACGACCTTCTGCAGTTGAATTATCTGCAATAGGATCATTTTCACCGTAACCAACCGCTGTAATACGACTTCCATCAATACCAAATTCCGCAATCAGTGTATCACGAACAGCATCAGCTCTGCGTTGTGACAATTTCTGATTGGAACTTTCTCTACCACGGTTATCTGTATGGCCTGCAATTTCTACGGTTGCATTTGGATTTTTGCCCAATCTATCTGCAACTTCTTGAAGTTTAGGGAAAAACTCAGGACTTACAAAGGCCTTACCTGAAGCAAACTTGACATCCAATCTGATTGGTTCTTTTGTTGCCACAATAGCGCAACCGCTCTCATCAACACTCTCCCCAGTAACTGTGCCCGGGCAGCTGTCATCACAATTACCAACACCATCGC
>JAUXCJ010000028.1 GCA_030618965.1 Thiomargarita sp. | reverse complement strand
TTGATTAAGGTTAGCTATAGCTTCTAGGCTACCCGGAATCGCTTTCCATTCTTCAGGTGATTTAATGTATTCATCAGAATCGTAATTAATAACCCCATCTCTATCAAGAATGATTGATTTTGGCATATTGATCAACTTTTCACTTGTAACTTTGAAATATCAGCAACTTGTAAAAATAAGTTACGCACTTTTTGTAGAAACGCTAGACGATTAGTACGCACATTCCGATCTTCATCCATTACCAGTACGTGATCAAAAAAGTGATCTACCGCTTCTCGTAAACTGGCTAAATGTTGCAAAGCCGTTTGATAATCGCCGGCTTTTAGTAATGGTGCGATTGTTTCGCTAACGGTTGCCATTTCTTCAGAGAGGCGTTTTTCAGCTTCATGATTAAAAATACTTGGATCTGGTTCGGCTGGAAAGGCTTCTGTGGTTTTTTTCAGAATATTATGGATACGCTTGTTGGCACTGGCTAAACTCATTGCTTGTGGTAATTGGCGGAAAGTTTCTATTCCACGAATTCGCCTGGCTGCATCTAGTGGAGAACTTGGGCGGCAGATTAATACGGCTTCAATGCTAGCCATATTGAAATCTTGGTCATGATAATAGGCACGTAGGCGTTCTAGCATAAAATCAAATACTTGTTCGCTAGTTTTGGCTTTGATATTGGAATAAGCCGTCTCCGCATTTTCCAACAACTGGCGTAAATCTAAAGCTAAGCCTGATTCAATCATAATCCGCAAAACGCTGATGGCTGCGCGACGGAGTCCAAAAGGGTCTTTGTCACCGGTTGGACTTTGCCCAATTCCAAAAATACCGATTAATGTATCTAATTTATCTGCTATAGATAAGGCTTGCCCTAAAGAGGTGCTAGGTAAATCATCTCCCCAAAAACGGGGCAGGTATTGTTCACGGATGGCAATCGCTACGCCAGCGTTTTCGTTATCATGCCGCGCGTAATATTCGCCCATAATGCCTTGTAGTTCTGGAAATTCTCCTACCATTTCGGTCATTAAATCGCATTTTGATAATTCTCCAGCCCGAATACCTTGTGCTTCATCAGCAGCTAATTGTTTAGCGATAGTGCCAGTTAATTGTGCCACTCGCTTAGATTTAGCCGCTAAACTGCCTAATTTATTTTGAAAAATAACAGTTTCTAATCGCTTTAAATAACTGGACAAGGTATTTTTGCGATCTTGCTCCCAGAAAAAAGCGGCATCGCTTAGGCGTGGACGAATAACCCGTTCATTTCCTGCTCGCACTTGTTCTGGTTCACGGCTGTCAATATTGCTTATGGTAATAAAACGGGGTAATAATTTCCCTTCTGAGTTGACAACATGAAAATATTTTTGATGGTTTTTCATTGCAGCAATCAGGGCTTCTGAGGGCACATCTAAAAATTTTTCATCAAAGGCTCCGGTGATTGGAACTGGCCATTCGACTAAATTAGTAACTTCATTTAATAAGCCTTCGTCAATCACTGCCTTCCCGCCTATTTCTTCTGCGGCTTCTTCAACTAAAACGCGCACTCGTTCACGGCGATTCATAAAGGCAGGAATAATATATCCTTGTTTTTCTAATTGTTTCGGGTAGTCAGAAGCGACGGCTAAGGAGATGGTGGCAGGGTGATGAAAACGATGCCCCCGCGTCTCGCGCCCGCTCTGCACACCAAGAATATTAGCCTCAATAACGTCATCACCCCATAAAATCACCACCCAATGTACGGGGCGCACAAATTCATAGGGTAAATCACTCCAGCGCATCCGTTTAGGAATCGGCAAAGCGGCAAGTGCGGCTTCAATGAATTCGGGGATTAAAGTCGCGGTGGCTTTGCCGGGTTGGGTGCTACGATGTAGTAACCATGCCCCTTTTTTGGTTTCCAATCTGTCTAAATCAGCAATATTCACGCCGCAGGAACGCGCAAAACCCAAGGCCGCTTTAGTCGGTTCTCCGTCTTTAAAAGCCGCAGCGATAGCGGGGCCGCGTTTTTCTATTTTACGATCCGCTTGCATCGTCGCTACAGATTTGATCAATACTGCTAAACGACGCGGTGTCGCAAAAGGTATAGCTATCTTATAACTCAGTTGCGCTTGTTCAAGCCCACTACATAAGCCAGAGGAAAAGGCTTCTGATAAGCCTTGTAAGGCTTTAGGGGGCATTTCTTCAGTACCAATTTCTATTAATAAATCGCGGACTTCAGACATTTTTGCCCCCTACCACCATTGGAAAATTTAAAGATTCACGACGATCATAATAAGCTTGTGCCACTGCACGCGCTAGTGTCCTCACTCGCAAAAGATAACGTTGTCGCTCGGTGACAGAAATGGCATGACGGGCATCAAGTAAATTAAAAGTATGGGAGGTTTTAAGCATCATTTCATAAGCGGGTAATGGTAAGTTTTTTTCAATCAAAGCGTGACTTTCTCGCTCGTAAATATCAAAAAAGTTAAATAAATCGTCAACTGGGGCGTGTTCAAAATTATATGCTGACATTTCTACTTCATTTTGATGGAAAACATCGCCATAAGTAACATTCTTTGTCCAAATTAAATCATAGACACTTTCGACGTTTTGCAAATACATGGCAATGCGCTCTAAGCCGTAAGTAATTTCGCCTGTCACTGGCTTACATTCTAAACCGCCAACTTGTTGAAAATAAGTAAACTGGGTGATTTCCATGCCATTGAGCCAAACCTCCCAGCCCAAGCCCCAGGCACCGAGTGTCGGAGATTCCCAATTATCTTCAACAAAGCGAATATCATGCACTAATGGATCAATACCGAGCATTTTTAAGGAGTTAAGATACAATTCTTGAATATTTAAGGGCGATGGCTTGATAACTACTTGATATTGATAGTAATGTTGTAAGCGATTAGGATTATCCCCATAACGTCCGTCAGTCGGGCGACGAGAGGGTTGCACATAAGCTGCACTCCACGGCTCAGGGCCGATTGCGCGTAAAAAGGTTGCGGGATGAAAAGTTCCCGCACCTACTTCCATATCATAAGGTTGTTGTAAAACACAGCCTTGATTAGCCCAATATTCCTGTAGGGCGAGAATTAATGCTTGAAATGTCATATTATTTAATATGCCCCTGTAAAATATGCAAAAAAACCTCAGGATTTTTAATATGCGTCAGTTCCCCTGGGCGCGGAAAATGGAAATCTTGTAAACGCGATAACCAAAATCGCAGCGCGGCTGCCCGTAACATTACTGGCCAAACTTCATTTTCAAGTGAATTCAATGTTCTCTGTTCAGCGTAACCCTGAAATAAAGCATCCAGCCGTTTCTGATCTAAACTGCCATCAGGCAAACTACACCAATCATTAACTGTGACGGCCAGATCGTAAAGCAATACATCATTACAAGCATAATAAAAATCTATAATGCCACATAAATTATCGCCATCAAATAGGGCATTATCGCGGAATAAATCGGCATGAATTACTCCTTGCGGTAGTGCCAAATTTTGATAATCAGCCTGAAAATCTAACTCTGCTCGCAGCAAGGCAGCTTCATCAGGCTTCATTTTTGGCAATATTCGCTCGGCAGTGATTTTCCACCAATGCGGGCCACGTCCATTGGGACGGTGAGCTGGAAAATCGGGGCTGATAACATGAAAATGTCCCAAAGCACGTCCTATGGCATGACATTGTGCTAATGTTGGTAGTTCAACATCTTTACCTGATAAACGTTGCACTAAAGCGGCAGGTTTCCCATTCAGTTCGCGTAAATAATGCCCCTCTTTGTTATCAGCTAATGGGTGAGCGCTGGGAACGCCATGTTCAGCAAGATAAGCCATTAAGTCGAGAAAATAAGACAGTTCATCAAAATTGTGTTGTTCAAACAGTGTCAAGACAAACTCGCCCTTTTCTGTGGTAACAAAGTAATTAGTATTTTCTATACCGGCATTAATACCTTCGTATGCTACCAAATGTCCTAAGTTATAATTAGATAAAAAATCTTCAAGCTGATATTGTTCAACAATAGTATAGACAGACATAAAAAATTTTTGACTTTGGATAAATGTAAATGAATAAAATAGTTTATCTGATAACAAAAATAATAACTACAGGGATTGGGTATTTTGTCTGAACTGTGATTTGTGTGATGTGTAATAGGCTATGGAACGAGAAAAGGGCAACCATAAAGGATTGCCCCTACCATCAGGTTATGTAGGGGCAATCCTTTATGGTTGCCCTTACTTCTTTAACAACCTAAACTAATCCCAACCTGTTTTGCTGTTTCTAGCCATGAATGATCAAGAGGAATTGTTTTGCGGTTTCCCGCCACTTCTTCTAGGGGTACTGCAACAACATTTTCCCCTCTGATAGCCGCCATCACGCCATACTGTTCTTCATTAATCATGGAGACACAGGCGGTTCCTAATCTAGTGGCAAGTAAACGATCAATCGCTGAAGGTGTTCCTCCTCGTTGTAAGTGTCCTAAAATCGTGACTCGTGATTCTAAGCCGGTTAATGTTTCAAGTTCTTTAGTGAGTGCT
This sequence comes from Thiomargarita sp., assembly GCA_030618965.1. Classification (GTDB taxonomy): domain Bacteria; phylum Pseudomonadota; class Gammaproteobacteria; order Beggiatoales; family Beggiatoaceae; genus JAUXCJ01. Next base: position 3,951 of record JAUXCJ010000028.1, on the reverse strand, counting down.
AATAAATGCTCGCTTTGTTCAGTTTTTAATTGTTTGACTTCAGCTTTTGCCTGTTTCTTCTCTTCTTTAGTCTCAGCCTTTTCCTTGCTTTCGACGGCTTCCTGTAGTATAGCTGCTTGTGTTTTTGATAAAACACCTTCTGCTACTGCTACGATGCTAAAGTTTTTTCCTTGACGGCTGCGCTCACGAATGGCATTTGCAACTACTTCAATATCGTAGGGAATTTCTGGAATTAAGATGACATTGGCACCACCGGCAATACCGGCACCTAAAGCTAACCAGCCAGCATTATGCCCCATAATCTCAACAACAATGATGCGATGATGACTATGGGCTGTGCTATGCAAGCGATCAATAGCTTCAGTCGCTATCCCCAGTGCTGTGTCAAAGCCAATGCTGGTATCCGTCATTGCAAGATCGTTGTCAATCGTTTTAGGCAGTGTGATCACATTCAAGCCACTTTGTGCCAAATGATAGGCATTTTTATGTGTGCCACCTCCGCCGATACAAACCAGTACATCTAAATGGTTTTTCTGGTAGGTATCCAGCATCTTGTCTGTCATATCAAGTATTTTATCAGCCACAGGCATACGACGGGGCTTATCACGACTAGTGCCTAAAAGAGTTCCACCCATCGTCAAAATACCAGATAATATACTTTCATCCAAACGGATGGTTCTGTTTTCCATTAACCCGCGAAATCCATCTTTAAAACCAATTACTTGCATAGAATAATTAAGTCCATTTCTGCCAATTGCCCTGATTGCGGCATTGAGTCCCGGACTATCGCCACCTGCGGTTAAAATACCAATGGATTTTGCCATGTTAAATACTACTCCTGTGTTATTAATAAGTTAAATTTGCCCCTGTAAACTACGATAAAGTCTCATGACTTTCTTGACATAATTTCTCGTTTCCCGATAAGGTGGAATTTTATTCCCGTAGCGTTTCACTGCGTTTTCACCAGCATTGTAGGCCGCTACAGCTAACTGTCTGTTATTACGAAATAATTTTAATAAAAACCGCAAATAACGTGCGCCACCGTAGACATTAGAACTGGCATTGGTGCGATTTTTAACCCCAAAGCGTCTGGCTGTTGCGGGCATAAATTGCATTAAACCTACTGCGCCTTTAGGCGAAATCGCTTTACGATTGTAAGCCGATTCGGTTTGAATGATGGCATGTAAAAAAGCCGCTTCTAAACCGGTGTTGTTTGCAACCTTTTGTATTAAGCTTTTATAACGTAGTCGTCGTTTATGTATAATAGGAGAGCCAGCTACGCGACTCGAAAACGAGGGGAGATAAGTACCGCCTTGATGAATAAGTTTGTAGCCGGAGTGTTTTGGTTTATCTGTGAGGTGGGTAATGCCATTTGAATCCACAAATTTATAAATCCTCACGCTGCTGCTGCTGCTTAATTTGACACCAGGTGTTATTGTTCGCACTTTAACAGCCCTGTTATTGGGTGGCTTGTCAGTGTAAGTGCGTACACCATTATCAACATAGCTATAAATCTGAGCCGTCGTGATTGGGCTTATCAAACACATCAAACTTAATAGGTAAATAATAAGATGATGTTTTTTCATCCTAATTCCTCTTGTTTAAAAAATCAAAATAATTATTTTCTTGATAATATTAACCATTGTCAGTTCTTATGGCAAGCATGGTTAAACACAGGAGCTTATAAATAGATTATGCTAACTTCTTTTAAGACAGCTGTTAAAAAATTCATTAGACTGGAATCATTCAGTAGTATTTTATTGTTAATTGGGGCTGTATTAGCTTTACTGATGAGCAATACTGCGTGGGAGCATTTATATGCCGATTTATTACATCATCCATTCACTATACAGAATATTGAAATTAAGCCACTGGAATTTTGGATTAATGATGGCTTAATGGCTTTATTTTTCCTGCTTGTCGGTTTAGAGTTAAAACGCGAAATTCTTGAAGGGCAATTGTCGGAACCTTCTCAAATTATTTTACCCACTATTGCGGCAATAGGTGGTATGGCTGGCCCTGCGCTAGTTTATGTAGCGTTTAACTGGGATGATCCAATAACACTGCATGGCTGGGCGATCCCATCGGCGACTGATATTGCTTTTTCATTGGGCGTATCAACCTTATTGGGCAATCGTGTGCCTTTATCTTTAAAACTGTTTTTAATGGCTTTGGCTATCATAGATGATTTAGGTGCAATTGTTATTATTGCATTATTTTATTCTGGAGAATTGCAACTTACTTATCTAGCCTTTGCAGCAATGACGCTGGCATTACCAAGCATATTATTCCACTGGAAAAAAATAAGCAGCCTGACAGTCTATTTAATTATTGGGCTATTTTTATGGTTTTTCGTGCTTAAATCTGGGATTCATGCAACCCTCGCAGGCGTTGCGCTCGCCTTTTTCATCCCAAATGAGAAAGATAGTCACGGACATAGTCCCCTACATAGACTTGAAGAAGGGCTGCATCCTTGGGTTGCCTACGCTATTTTACCTATTTTTGCCTTTGCGAATTCAGGAGTATCTTTTGCGGGAATGGGCTTCGATATTCTTTGGGAATCGGTACCGTTGGGCATTGTGCTGGGCTTATTTTTTGGTAAACAACTGGGAGTATTTGGCTTGACTTGGCTGGCGATTAAATTAGGCTTTGCGAAATTACCAGAACAAGCCACTTGGATGACTATATATGGTGTGTCTATTTTGTGTGGTATTGGTTTTACTATGAGCTTTTTTATCGGTTCATTGGCGTTTACTGAACCTGAATATATGAATCAAGTACGTTTGGCAGTTTTATTCGCCTCATTCTTGGCTGCTGTTGTGGGTTATTTGGTTTTACTTTTGGCTACGAAGAAACCCGAATCAGTGGAGGAAATTGTCTGAACTAAGAGCAATGTTAGTGTTTATCAAATCACCGTACTTAAAACACTGAATCGCGGATTAAACGGATGACACGGATTACGCGGATTAAAAAACCTTTAAGGCACGCCTACGATTCGGTTTTGATTTTAAATCCGTGTAATCAGCGTAATCTGTTTAATCCGCGATTCAAAACTTTTAATCAGCTAAAGCTTTGGATTCCAAATAATTTTAACTTAGGAATAAGCATAAAACAACACCTACCTTTGTCCCTTACGTGTCATTTTTAATCCGTAAATAAATCTTGCACTTGATTTTGCACTAATATGAACTGGCTTAATTCGGTTGTCTGAACTGTGATTTATGTGATTAAAGGATGAACTGTGATTTTGAATGGATACTTGACATATTTAATCGGTATCATTGTCAAAGTCAAAAGTTTGCGGCGTTATACCGTCGAGGGCGTAAAAAAAGAAGTTGTAAACCAGCTTCTTCGATTAGTCGAATATGGGAAGTTCTATCCACATAAAAATAATTTTGAGTTTTCAGTATATGGAAATCACTGATTCCATAAGGGAATTTTAGCATAGTTTGGTTCTTCTAGAAAAGATGATTTTTTATTATAACATTGCAAAAAAAAAGGGCAACCACAATGGGTTACCCTTGTTATTTGTAATTTTTTATTTTTCAAAGCATTATTTCTTAAACATTTTCCTAACCAGCGCATTAACATCAACTGAGACTCCAAACAAACCTGGATTTAGTTTCACCACTTCATCAATATGATCAAATAAATCTTTTTCTTCTTTAAAGCCCTGTGTTTCTAAAATCCTCACGATTTTGTACAGCATTTGCATTACTTCTGTTTCAGATGCTGGTGCAACTATACCAAGTAGTTCACTGATTTTATAAGATTTGTCGAAAATTTCGGGTAAATACTCGCTGTGTCCGTTTGCGGCTAGTTTTAGCAAGTAGTCGTGATTGACGCTTAGTTGTGGATTATCGGGCAATCCGATTTTTTCGGTGACTTTTAGATGGCTAAAACTGCGGTTAATGTCTTTGAGTATGAACAGTAGGATGGCTAGGTATTCGC
>JAUXCJ010000089.1 GCA_030618965.1 Thiomargarita sp. | reverse complement strand
TCAATATTCCAAGCACCTTTGGCGTTATCTCGTAAGTCGCAGTTTTCTATTGTAATGGCTAATTACCATCTAAAATTATTGTTATTAATATATTTTTATAAAAATATCAAGTAAATTCGTAAATCTGTCCAGTCAACAAAATCGCATTGTATTCCTCAAATCTAACTTGAGCATTTTGACTTCTTGTCGTTGCTGTTGGCATTTTCGTAACTGGCGGGTTGTAATCTAATACACTCGCAATTACAAATAACTTATAGCCACTCAAGTCTAGATTTTTACTTTAAAAATTTTTTAAAGTATTTTCTAATTGAGTATTCCAAAAAATTAGCTATCTGATAATAAGCGAATTTTAAGTGAATATATTCAATATTACGAATATCTCCATCCCAAAACTCGCGGTTTAATAGATACCAATTTGGCAATTGTACTTTTACCAGCACCAGTTTCGCCAATAAAAACAGTTAATTTTTTGAGTTCTAGCTCTATATTTTTGATAGCGCCAAAATTTTTGACAATAAGCCTTTCCATTATGTTACTCCTGATAAGGTTCAAAGCGTCTTTTGTCATAATGGAAAATAACAAAATCTCCATTTTCATTTATAAGCCCCAATACTAAATCAAGGGGTTCGTTAAAATAAGGAGTACCAGAATCCTGTTTGTCCTGATTGCTTAAAGGCGTATCCAAAATTTGCATGACAATAGCAGGTTCATTAAGTGATGGTCTTATTTTATTTTTTAAACCATTTTTCCAAACTACCAAATCACCTAATTTAAAATCATAATTTTTATCAAATACAAGCCTTGCAGAGCGAAGCTTATTAATATGATCAGGCAAATTTTCAATTTGACGATTGCGAAAGCGTTCTTTGAGCATTTCTGCAAGTTCAGATTCTAATTTTTTTTCTGCCATACTTTTTTCTCCAAAATTTAAAAAATAACTACAAGGATTTATATAATAAAACCCCAGTTCTATTTAGATTTTTTCTTATCCATTAATTGTCTGAATCAGGATTTACAAAATTAAAGGATTTACAGGATAAAGGCAAAAACCGATTTTTTAATCCTGAAACGAAGATACAGTAGGTTGGGTTAGATTTTTTTGCGACAGCAAAAAAACGTAACCCAACAGAGAAACGGCAAAGCTGTTCTATGGATTGATTGTTGGGTTACGTTTTTTTGCTATGCAAAAAAATCTAACCCAACCTACATGGCTAAAATAATGAGTACAACGGATTAACGGAATAAACGGATTTAAAACCAAAGTAATTCACATTAATACTATGAAATTATTAGATTTAATCCGCTTATTCCGTTAATCCGTTGTACTATTCCTTATTCCCACTACGCCGCACCTGACAGCCAGATTCAATATCCCAAGCACCTTTAGCGTTATCTCGTAAATCGCAGTTTTCTATCGTACCTGCTCCGTTTTTATAAACCCGCACAGCCCAATAACTATTCTGTTTAATGGTACATTTTTGAACAACAGGATTACCACCTTCTCTAATTTGTATCCCTGCCTTAGCATTACCAAAAATCTCACAGTTTTCTATCGTACCTGTGCCGTTTTCATAAACAAAAACACCGCTACCTTTACCATCGTGAATTTTGCAATTCTGGACAACAGGATTGCCAGCTTCACTAATTTCTATCCCTGCCTTAGCATTCCCAAAAATCTCACAGTTTTCTATCCGCCCTTTGCCGTTTTCATAAACATTAAAACCGCCTTGATTATCGTGAATTTTGCAGTTCTGAACAACAGGATTGCCACCTTCTTTAATTGCTATCCCTGCCTTAGCATTCCCAAAAATATCACAATTTTCTATCCTACCTGTGCCGTTTTTAAAAACTAAAACACCACAACTTTCTTTACTATCATGAATTTTGCAATAACTCACAATCCCCTCAGCCTCACTACCATGAATCTCAATACAAGAATAGGTATCCGAAGTAATATCACAATTTTCCAATCTTAATTTTCCTTGTGGAATATATACGGCATTACACCCTTCAACACGATTCCGCAAACTCAGCCCACGTACCAAAGCATTATCAGTTTTCATTAAAATACAATTTGCATTTTGACTTTCAACCACAATATCCGCCACATCCCCTTCACCGATAATCTCTAAAGGCTTATCTATAAATAAATCTTCTTTATAAATTCCAGGTTTAACTAAAATACGATCCCCAGATTTAGCTTTTTTGATAGCGGTACTAATGGTTTTACAATTACCCGTTGGTGAAACAACTATAGTAATAGACAATTTAGAAATACTTTCCAATCGCCTAACCACCACCCCCGCAGATTCTGGGCGCAATGCTGGATTTTCTTCCTTACAATCGCACAACAAATCAAACAATTCTGGCGGTGCTTCCGACAATCGCCGTGGATTCAAAGTGCGTGGGCTTTCATTTGTCATTAACCTATACAACGTAGCCCCAAAAGCATAAAAATCGCTTTTCGCACTCGGTTTGCCATAACCAACATCTCCCAATTGTTCTGGCGGTGCATACAATAATGTCCCCATTACTGTCTGTCCAAACTCTGTCATCCCACTCGCACTACGACGCGACATTGCTTCTTGTCGCAACGAAGTCGCCACTCGTGCCAGCCCAAAATCAATAATTTTTACCTCTAAACCAGTATTTGTTTGTTTAAACAACAGATTAGCTGGTTTTAAATCCAAATGAAAAATCTCATTTTCATGCGCCACTTGTAGCCCTTTCGCAATTTGGATACCTACCGCAATACCCATTGAAACAGAAAATGCGCCATGCTCGGCTAACCAATTTTCACCATCTAAAGCAGCTTCAATATATTCGCTCACAAAATAAGGGCGTTCTTGTAGGTGGGCATCAACATAATTACAATCCAAAGGTTTTGGCACATAATCTCCCGCTATTTTACGCATCAACATAGCTTCGCCGAAAACTTCGTTTCTGCTACCTTTACGTCCTTCCCAAAAACACTTAACCACCACTTGTTTTTCATTCCATTGATCATTGCATAAAAATACGCAACCCATGCCACCAGAACCCAAAAGACTTACAATTGGATATTTATCAACATCATGCAAAGCATAACGTTTATCAATTTTGATAGCCAAATTAAAATCCGCCAAAGCTTGCATATAATCCTTATTCCGCAAACGCACTAAAAACAGATTAAAACAAGCTAAGGCTTTTTCAGCCGAATCGGGGCTTGCCTTCGCTTGCAAAAATAACAATTCTGCTTCTTTTACATTGCCCGTAGAAGATAACAAGCTGCCTCCCATAATCATCACATCAGGAGAACAATTGGGCAAAGCTTTTAATTTTCCAATCGCTGTTTGAATCAATTTTAGACTGCCAGTATTATGATGAGTAAATTCATCACTAAGTTTGACTTGTGCAGATAAATCAAAACGTGCCAACAATTTCGCCATCGACTGTTTTAAAGCCTTAACATCATCAGAAATTTCCTCACTTTTAGCTAAATTGCTTTTAACATCATCATGAACTGCACCAATTTCCCAATGTAAAGACTCAGTTTCCGCCAACACTTGGCTAATTTGAGAGTTCAACAAATCGCCCCAACTGTGAAAACGCTGAGCAAAATCCAACCAATCCTGATGAGTCTGTTGCCAAGCCGCTTGAGTAGCGAGTAAATTTTGTGGCAGCTCATTAATAGTGTTTTGCAAACTATCCAATTGTGACGACATTTGACTAGCTTCAGAAAACTTGCCTAACTTCATAGCTTCCATAGCACTAGCATGTTGTTCATCCAATTGTTTTTGTAAGCGCGTCAGGATTTTTTCTTGAGTAGCTTTAATATCGCCAACATCAAGCAACAAATTTTCTCTTTGTAAAGCCGCAATAGTATCTTTAGTACGCGAATCACGGCGAAAAGTTTCATGGAGAAAAAACAGCGTCGCCTTACCTAATAAATCCTCAAAACGGAAAAAAGCTTCCACAGATTCATTAGGAATATAATCAGGCAAAGCCAGTAATTGTTTTAAAATTAAATCGGTAATCGCCAAACCACCTTTATAATTAACAAAACTTGCTAATTCCGATTCAGTTAAATTGCGTTTATCTGCCGAAAAAATAGGTGGTAATTTAGATAATAGCTTAATATTATCAATTAGTTGAATACGCAAAGTTTTTTTGTTCCTGAACACCGCTATGAATCACAAACTTTTGAAAATAAAGCAGCTCAACTTGCTCAGCAAATTCGCGTTTAACTTTAGAATGAGTCAATTTTTGTAAAAAGCTAAATTTTTGCTCAGGCGTAGCCAAACCAGCACCAATAGCAGCGAGAGCATAAATATAGCTATTCTGATAACTTTTAGCGATTTCAAAAGCAGAAAAAGTAAAATGTTGTTGGAAAATGGTAATAGCTTTATTGCTCGCTTTATCTACTAGAAAATCAGGAATAGCTCCATCTTTTAATAAAGTGCTTAGGGCGGTGTTGATTATTGTATTGAATGACATTTTTTTAGGATTAAGTTTAGTTGGAATGCAAGGTTACCTTGTAACAGAAAAAACATTGAATCGCGGATTAAACTGATTACACTGATTACACGGATTAAAAAACCTTTAAATCACGCCTACGCCTCGGTTTTGATTTTAAATCCGCAAAATCCGTGTAATCCGTTTAATCCGCGATTCAAAGTTTGATTGTCTGAACTGTGATTTATTTGATTAACTGATGAACTATGATTAAAAACCAACCAAAATCAGAGCAATCACATAAATCACAGTTCAGACAAAATAGGAAATTTTTTACACTAGATGTCAGACACTTAACCTTAAATCCGCTTTCAAGTCTTCAATTTCTTCCAAACCCACCGAAATACGAACCAGTCCATCACTAATGCCAGAATCAGCGCGTTGTTCAGGAGTAAGCCGCCCATGCGTTGTACTGGCTGGGTGCGTAATTGTAGTTTTAGTATCGCCTAAATTCGCAGTGATGGACATAATTTTTGTAGAATCCATCACCCGCCAAGCCGCCTCTTGTCCACCTTTGACTTCAAACGATAGTAATCCCCCAAAGTGGCTTTGTTGGCTTTTCGCCAGTTCATGTTGAGGATGGGATATCAAGCCCGGATAATAAACACGCTCCACAAGCTCTTGTTTATCAAGCCAATATGCTAAAATATTAGCATTGTCACAATGTTTTTGCATACGTAAATCTAGGGTTTCTAAACCTTTTAGAAAAACCCACGCATTAAATGGGCTCATGCTAGGACCACCTGAGCGAAGCACTGCAAAAATATCTTTACCAACAAGTTCTTCAGAACCAACAATAGCACCGCCGAGGCATCGCCCTTGTCCATCTATATACTTAGTGGCGGAATGAATCACAATATCTGCCCCCAAAGATAATGGTTTTTGCAAAGCTGGGGTACAAAGACAATTATCAACTGCGAGTAAACAATTGTGTTTGTGAGCGAGTTCTGCGACTACTGAAATATCAATTAATGCCATCAAGGGATTAGAAGGCGTTTCCAGAAAAAAGAGTTTGGTATTGTCTTGAATAGCCGCCTCCCAACTGTCAATATTTTCCAAATCTACAAAAGTCGTTTTTATATCAAATTTGGATAAAATATTAGTCAATAAAATAACGGTTGAGCCAAAAATACTTTGAGAAGCAACAATATGATCACCGGCTTTGAGTAAACCTAAACAAGTACTAAAAATCGCAGCCATACCCGATGCGGTAGCTACACAACGCTCTCCACCTTCCAAACTAGCAAGGCGTTCCTCAAAAGTACGAACTGTCGGATTAGTAAAACGCGAGTAAATATTACCCTGTTGCTTATTTGCAAATATCGCAGCGGCTTCAGCAGCACTTTTAAAAACAAAGCTAGAGGTAGGAAAAATCGCCTCACTATGTTCATCTTCTTGAGTACGCACTTGCCCAGCGCGTACAG
>JAUXCJ010000234.1 GCA_030618965.1 Thiomargarita sp. | reverse complement strand
AGATTTAAAGGATTATAAGGATTAAAAATTAAATCGCTAAAAAATCCTTTAAATCCTTACATAAATAATAGCCACTAGGCAAAATTCGCATAACACACTATTGGAAACTAAAACAATGCAAGTAAAAAACCAACTTGAAAAATACGGCTTCGCTATTATTCCATCTATTTTTGGTGAAAGCGAAATCAGTGAACTAGTAAGCGTGGTGGAGCCTATGCTCAAGAATTGTCCAGCAGCAGGGATTAGGGGAATATCTCAAAAGCTGCCAACCATTCAGGCTTTCTCTAATTCTCCGAATATTTTGAAATTGGTAACCCCGATTTTGGGCGCGGAAGCTAGACTAGTTCGGTCAATCCTTTTCAATAAAAGCCCTAAAGTCAATTGGGTAGCGAGTTATCCAGGAACGGTGGGCTGGTTTGGCGAAGGTATTGATAAAAATCATTTAAAATCTAATTGTCAGCGGTGCATATCCAAAAATAGCATTTAAGTGGTGCAAAAAGGCATGTTTGCCTTCATCTTTCCATAATTCTCTAATTAATTTAGTCACCTGTTTATAGTGGGCGACTTTTTGGGTCATAGTTGATGGCTTTTGATCATTCTGGGCTTTTATCTCTTTAATCAGTTCAAGCCACAATTGACTGGCTCCCATAATAAAATAAGGCCAGGCTTTTTGTACTGAGATTGACCAACTTTTGTCACTGGTGTCCTCAATATTGGGTTTTTTAAGCTTTTCTGGATTGTCATAGTTGTCTCGAACGATCAAGCCAGCTTGCTTTAAGTTTGTCAACATTTGATTAGATTTTAACTGAGCATAAATGTGTTTTGCAGTTTCTGGCGTGGTGTAAAAGAGAAAACTGAACTGGTGTCCCGCATGATCCCTTGCTGCTCTTCGGTGAAATCTCCATAAGATAATGTTATTTTTGAATTTTTCTAAAATAGGAGATACGACTTCATTGGCGATAAAAGCACCCATATACCAGTCAGGTTCTTTATTTTTCTTCGGCCATTTTATAGCAAAACGAGCCGCCCACCAAGCCTTTTGAGTGGTTGGAGTGGTTTGAGCGGTTTGAGTGGTTGGATTGGGAGGCAATGTTGAACAAGCTGTCATTGTTAGGATTATTATGGATAATAGGCTGTTTTTCCATAATTTTATTTGCATTTTGTTGCTCCGTGGAGTGCAAGGTAACCTTGCACTTCTAGTTTTAGTGTTTAAAAAGGCGTTCTTTTTCGCGTTGCCAATCTCTGTCTTTTTCGGTGTCACGCTTGTCGTAGTCTTTTTTACCTTTGCCGATGGCGAATCCTAATTTAGCACGCCCTTTTATCCAATACATGCTAGTTGGTATTAATGAATGTCCTTTGCGTTCGACAATGCCTTTGAGTTGATCTATTTCTTTACTGTGTAATAGCAATTTTCTGGTGCGTTGAGGATCGGGTTTTATATGTGTGGAAGCTGTAGTTAATGGTGTAATGACTGCATTGAGTAGCCATGCTTCGTCATCTTTGATTAGTACATAGGTATCTCTCAGTTGTAAGCGTCCAGCCCGTAGGCTTTTAACTTCCCACCCTTCTAAAACTATACCTGCTTCAAAACGTTCTCCTAAAAAATAATCGAAGCCAGCTTTTTTATTGAGTCCAATATTATTGCTGGGGACTTTTAGTTTTTTTTTCATTTGTAAAATTGCCTTGAAATCAAATTAATTGCTAATTATTGTAGCTGATTAAATCTGATTTTTGGGGCTAAACTTGAGATAAAAAATTTTTTCGCTCAAAATATATGCCGTAAAATTTAATTAAGGATTAGTGAATGAATATAGATAAAGTCTGTATACATGGTGAATGGTCTTCACGTCTAGGGTTTATTTTGGCGGCTACCGGCTCGGCTGTTGGTTTGGGTAATATTTGGAAATTTCCTTATATGGCGGGGGAATATGGCGGCGGGGCTTTTGTCATCATTTATTTGGTTTGTGTAGCCTTAATGGGTTTGCCAGTGATGATGGCAGAAGTTTTATTGGGTAAACGTGGACGCTGTAGCCCTATTAATACAATGCGGACGCTGGCTGAAGAGGTAGGTGCATCAAAATTGTGGCAATTCTTGGGTTGGGCGGGTGTAATAGCGGGGTTTTTGATTTTATCTTATTATAGTGTGATTGCTGGTTGGACTTTGGCTTATATTCCAGAAGTCGCCTCTGGGACGTTTTCAGCAGTGACTACTATGCCTGAAACAGAAGTTATGGGCTTTGTTGGATCAATATTTAATAATTTGACTGGAAATCCATTAGCTTTAATCTTTTGGCATACGGTTTTTATAGTGGTGACATTGATAATGTTACTTGGTGGCGTACAGGGTGGATTGGAGCGTGCGGTGCGCTTTATGATGCCAGCTTTATTTCTATTATTGCTTGTATTAGTAGGTTATGCGATGAGTACGCCAAAATTTATGGAAGGCGTACATTTTATGTTTAATGTTGATTTTCATAAGTTCTTTTATCCAAAAGGTGATCAGTTCAGTGGAGATGGACTTTTAGCCGCAATGGGACAAGCTTTTTTTAGCTTGAGTTTAGGGATGGGGGCTATTATGGTTTATGGAGCCTATTTGCCGAAACACGCTTCAATCATACAGACAACAGCAGTGGTTGTCGTGGCTGATACGCTTGTGGCTATTTTAGCTGGATTGATTATTTTTCCTATTGTTTTTAGTAATGGTTTAGAAGCTAATGCGGGCGTTGGGCTGGTGTTTAAAACTTTACCAATCGCGTTTGGACAAATGCCTTTTGGTAGTCTTGTTGGTGCTTTATTCTTTTTATTATTAGCATTAGCTGCGTGGAGTTCAGCAATTTCTCTGCTTGAACCAGCTATTGCATGGTTAGTTGAAACTGGTAAATTTACTCGCTTTAGCGCGACAATAAGCAGTGCTGTGGCGGTTTGGTTGGTTGGTTTTGCTACGGTTTTTTCATTTAATTTGTTAGCTGATTTCAAGCCATTATTTGATAAAACTTTATTTGAGCAGATTGATTATCTGACTTCTAATATTATGTTACCGTTAGGTGGCTTATTGATCGCCGTTTTTGTGGCTTGGATGATGAAACGTCAAATTATCACTGAAGAATTAGAGTTATCAACTGATAGTTTTGGCTTTCAGCTATTGCAGTTCTTGTTGCGTTATGTGACACCATTAGGTGTTACTTTGGTGTTTTTAAATGCAATTGGAGTATTTTCGTGACTCGTATTCATAAAACTGCCTTAGTATCTTATAAGGTTGAAGAGATGTTTACCATAGTTAATGGGATTCGTGAATATCCTAAGTTCCTACCTTGGTGTAAATCTGTCACGATTCACTCAGAAAGTGCCTCAGAAATTGTTGCGACAATCAAAATGGGTGGTGCTGGTTTAGAAAAGGCTTTTACAACAACAAATGTAATTAAGGCGAATGAGCGGATTGAAATGCGCTTACTTAAAGGCCCTTTTAGTCATTTAGCCGGTGATTGGGATTTTCAATCATTAGGAGAAGAGGGCTGTAAAATATCTTTGGATTTGGAGTTTGATATATTAAATCCCTTGTTACGCTTGAGTTTAGGGCCAGTTTTTTCTAAGATTGCGAATAGTTTAGTAGATGCTTTTGTTCAACGAGCCGAAGAGTTATATGGAAACAATTCATATTGAAGTAGCTTATGCGAAACCTGATACGCAAGTGATTGTTCCTTTAGCACTGCCCAGTGATACAATTGTAGAACAAGCAATTGAAATATCTGGTATTTTAAAGGAATTTAAAGAAATTGAACTGGGCAAAAATAAGGTAGGTATTTTCAGCAAGCCTTGTACTTTAAAAACAACACTGCGTGAGGGTGATCGTGTTGAAATTTATCGCCCCCTGATTGCTGATCCTAAAAAAATCCGTAAACAGCGAGCAGCTCAGGGTAAACGGATGAAAAAAGGGGGGTAGCAAAATTCGTGCAAGGTAACCTTGCACTCCAGTGTCCAGTTGGAGTGCAAGGTTACCTT
>JAUXCJ010000350.1 GCA_030618965.1 Thiomargarita sp. | reverse complement strand
AGACCTGACAGGTTTTGGAAACCTGTCAGGTCTAATAAATTCAATTATTTATTTTTAACCATATATTTCGCCAAAATCACCATTCAAATCATCTCAATTTTTCCCGTAAATTTTCCACCTATGATGCGTTACATTTATCTTGTGCAAAAAAAGCAGGAGTAAATATTTTTCTTTCAACAGATGATAAGTTAGTGAAAAAAGCGTATAAAAATCAAGAGACATTGAATATTAAAGTTGATAATCCATTACACTGGTTACAAGAGGTTTTATAGTATTATGAATGCTCAAACGATAACTTTAGAACAAGTTAGGCAAATTGGTATAGATGCCCTTAATCAACAGCTTGGGGTTGTTGGAATGATTAGATTTTTACAACAATCTGAAATGGGTTGGGGCGATTATACAAAAGACAGGGAACAATGGTTAGGTAATCCTAAGCTAAAAGATTTATTTGATGCGATAAAAAGCAGTGAAGAAAAAGCCTAATAAAGCCACACACGGTTTTTAAATTCGATACAATCAAAGGTTGATTTCGGTCTTATTATAAAATATATTTTGTATCCTTAAAATTTGTACTTTAATCATTGATCATCTTTGCATTTCATAGCAATCACCTTTATATTGAACGCTGTAAATCTTAAACTTGGATATCCAATGATTGAAATCAGAACACCTATTGAGGTATTGCAATATGAAAATTAAATCTGTAGAAATGATGATAAATATTCGAGATCAGATTTCATCGGATATTAAAGAAATGCAATGGAATGATGAGCAAAAATATTTAAGAGATCACATAAAAAGCTTTAAATTCTTAACAAAAAATATTTATAACAAGCAAATCCAGCCGCCCACAAAAAGCGAAGAAAGAGGCTACTAGATGACCTGGTTTGAAAGAACGAGGAACTCCGTTTGCCGGTGGTGGTACTACTTGGCCATGTATTCCGGGCTTCGAGCGCTTTTGAACTGTGCCCGTAGCAAGTTTTTCGCACTTGACCCCAACATCGAAAGCCTTAACGGAATCCAGGTATCCTCTGAGAAACTTGGCGAGTTGATTTTCTATGTTCACCCTCGTTCCCGGCCACTTGCAGCGAAGGAGAATGGGAAGTACGGTGTTTTTTCCATCCAGCAGCAGAATCCATCAATAGGCCGCGCAGCCTACCGATTTTTTTGCCAGACAAGTCACTTTGGATGCGGCCACGTTGAAATAGCATTTTATGAAAGAGGGGGCGAAGTGACCTTCTACGGAGTGCGGAATATTGCCAGAGCCAACGCCTCTAGGATTGGTTTGGTGAATTTGTCTAAGCGTCTTCAATTGATCAAGCGTGATGAAGATGCGTTGGTGCTGAGTGCAGCCTCTCGCATGTTGAGAACCAAAGGATTCGAGACAAGACATGCAAGGCCAGATGAATGCCTGAACCTTGCGGTGAATAGTCGGCTTCTCCGTTATAGCGTGAACGTAATAACACTAAGTACACTCTATCGGAAGTACGATAAGCTTCATGCAATCATTGAGAACCGCTCCGCATAAACTGAATTATTAAAAGAAATAATAGACAATATTAATTTCAGATTCGGTTTGCAACCGCCTCCGTAACGTTTTAAAGCCGCTCCTGAGAAACCCGCACTTTTAATCCATCCATCGCATTCGGTAATTGTGTGATAATCACTTGATCATTTTTCTGTAAATCGGGGCTACGGACTAGAATTTCTGAATAGCCATTTGTTGTGCTTCGTTCTCCAATTCGTTCAATGATTACTGCTTTCATTCGTCCATTAACTAGTTTGTAAATACGATTCATCCCATAAACAGCTTCAAAAGGTAATGCGACAAGACGGGATTGGTGAGGTAAACTTAATTGGAGGGTGAGAAATTCTCCTAAGCGTAATAAATGTCCCCTTTTATTGACACGAAATAAGCCATCAATACCACCACTATCAAGATTAATTTCCCCAGAAACTCTATCCAATTGCAACCGCAGGGATTTTGTCTGTATTTGCGCCTGTGCTTGTAATTGATAACCGTTTGCTAAGGCTTTTAATACTGTATTTTGATAACGGCTAGGAATTTGCGCTCGTACTTCTAAAGCTGCGTTATCATATATAGATAATAAACTATCCCCACTACGCACCCTGTCACCAACAGCAACGGTAACTTTCGCAATCATCCCGGTGAAAGGAGCCTTTATCTGAGTACGCGCTAGTTCTAAACGGGCAATATCGCGCTGTGCTAAAGCCCGTGAGCGTTTTGCCTTTAATTGGCTGAGTCTGGCTTTGTGGTTTTTAATCTCCAAACGCCGACTAATAACAGTCAACATTTGTCGTTCCACCGCCTGTTGTGCTTCATCTAAAACAGCTTGTGAACTAAGTTTCTTTTTACTGAGTTTACGCAAACGTTTAACAGACGTTTCCATTAATTTTAACAAAGCTTGTTCATGCTTAATAGCATTGATATTAGTCGCATGACGTTGTTTTTCAATCTGAATTTGTGCATTAATATCTATTAGTTCAGCCTCTTTTTGCTTTAAATTAAGACGACTATCTTTATCCTCTAAAGCGATTAATATTTGACCTTTTTTAACCTTTTTACCTTCCAAAACCGCCACTTTTATAACTTGTGTACTAATATTCAATGATAAAGTTGGTGTGCGTAATGTTGCAGCACGAGGAGATTCTACCCGTCCATATAAAGTAATTGTTGGTGATAGTACGCTCAAAGTCACTGGCTTGACTGCTACAACCCAAGTTTGCTCTTCAATTTTTATTGGTGCTTCTTTGGACTTGGTTGCTCGCATGTACTTAAAACCCCCAAAGCCTATGCCTAAAATCAATAGGGGTAAAATAAATTGGAGGATTTTTTTCATATAAATTTAAATTAGAAATGGTAAGCAATACACTTAAACATTGCGCTAATGAATATAATAATCTATTATTATAAACAATATTTTCTGGAAAAATTTGTTTAGCACAAGGAAATCAATAATGACAACAGTATTAAGCAATACAGTGGCCGTTTTTTC
Organism: Thiomargarita sp.; assembly: GCA_030618965.1. GTDB lineage: Bacteria > Pseudomonadota > Gammaproteobacteria > Beggiatoales > Beggiatoaceae > JAUXCJ01. Next base: position 49 of record JAUXCJ010000350.1, on the reverse strand, counting down.
TAAGAGTTATTTGCCCCTAAGTCAGGTTAATATCAAACGAGCAATTATT
>JAUXCJ010000331.1 GCA_030618965.1 Thiomargarita sp. | reverse complement strand
TTGGCTCACAGAACGACATGGCTACGATCCGACTTGAGGTTTTTCTGCCATTGTGGGAAGCAATCCCGCTACGATACGCGGTTATTGAGGGGAAACATGTGAATGATGAGCAATATTTAGGCCGTTTGGTCAAACTGTCGGCTAAAAGTGCTTTAATTTGCTGTGAGGTCAAAAATGATTGTCTCCCTGAGCCTCTGACCAATATTAAACTCAACCTAGTTATGCCAAACCACTCGGAAGCTAGCGAAGATCTTTATGCCAAGGTATTAAGTCAAGGAATTGATGAAAACTGTTTGTATATCCGCTTTACCAGCAGCATCCCCGACAAGCTCAAAGCACATTTGGTGGCACATATCAAGTTAGAATGACACCTTCGCTTGGAAAGTGGCTTGACTAACCAGTGACTTTATTTTAAAATTCATATTTTATAATTTTTTAAACAAAGATACTGAAACAAAAAAATCATGCGTTTGTTTTATAAACACTTTATAATCCTCTTTCTGCTGGTGGCTTTGCAAATGCAAAGTTTCCCAGCAATGGCGGCATTATTGTGTCAAGACAATCTCCTGACGCGCATGACTAATCATCAACTTTCTCATACTGAATCCCATGCAAACCAACAAGCCGATTTTTCCGATTCAGAATGTGATGATTGTGTTTATTGCCATGTAAGCATCAGCTATGGCACTCCCCTTGACAATCCAGTGCTTAGTATCACAGACAGCACAACAATCTCTCTTTTCTATATTCCCCATTTTTATCAGTTCATTTCTGAACTACCTCAACATCCCCCTAAAAATTCTCGCGTTTAATCATTTTTGTCTTATCCTTAACTATAGGGCCATTTTACGGCCGTTTTTGGCTTTTTATGCTTATATTTTGAGTAAGCTTTTGATTTATATCATTTTATTTATGTGATTATTATGCGTATTTTTGCTATTTTAGTTTTAGGTTTAGTTTTATTAACCACTGTATTGATAACCCAAGATGATGCGACTGACTGGCTACTTGGGTACATTAGTGATGTCCATGAGCATGATGAGCACGATGAACATGATGAGCATGATGAGCACGATGAACATGATGAGCATGATGAGCATGATGAGCATGATGATGAAAACCATCTAAAACTTCTCAGTAATGCACAAAGGCAAGAATTAGGTATCAAAATCAGCAAAGCTAGATCGGGCATATTGCGAAATTATATTACGCTCACTGGTGAAATTGCCCTCAATGAAGAGAATTTGGTACATCTAGTACCGCGTGTCGAGGGTATTGTACTAAAAGTAAAGAAAAAATTAGGTGATCGTGTTAAAAAAGGTGAAGTAATGGCGGTTTTAGAAAGCCGCGAAGTGGCTGATGCGAAAGCGGAATATTTAGCCTCTTTGGAACAACTTGCTTTAGCACAAGATAATTACAATCGTAATAGAAAATTGCAGCGAAGAAAGCTGATTTCTGAACAAAAACTGTTTGAAATCAAACAGGCACTTTTAGAGGTAAAAATCAGAAGCCAAAGTGCAGCACGGAAACTTAATGCTCTCGGATTTTCTGATGCTTATGTAAAAAGGCTACCGAAGCAATCTACTTCTAGTTTGACTAAATATCAAATGGTTGCGCCGATTGACGGTATTGTCATAGAAAAACATATTACTTTAGGGGAAATTTTAAGCCCCGATGTCAGTGAATTTGCCATCGCTGAGGGCACTGTCTTAAGTAACGAATCCAGTGCTTATGTGATTGCTGACTTAAGAACTGTTTGGGTTAATTTTGATGTCTATCCAAGCGACTTGTTGCAAATCAAGAAAAATAAAACCGTGATTATTTCGTCTAATGATGGCATCGCCAAGACTAAGGCAAACATTTCTTACATTTCCCCAATAATTGATAAAGAAACTCGCACAGCACTAATACGCTCTATATTGCCTAATCCCAAAGGGCAATGGCGAGCAGGTTTATTTGTTACTGGCAAAATTCAAGTTAAAACACTTAGGGCACGGATTGTTGTGCCTAAAACCGCGCTTCAAAATGACAATACTATTTTTATAGTAACTAAAGACGGCTATGCCTTACAGCCCGTGAAAGTCGGAAATTCTGATGAACTTCAAGTTGAAATTTTAGCTGGCTTAAAAAGAGGGCAAGCTTATGTCAGCAAGGGTGGCTTCATTTTGAAAGCTGATATGCAAAAAGCTTCTTTTGCTCATGCTGGACATGCTCATTAAGGAAAATAAATGGTTTACGTTCTTCAACAAAGACTATTAATGTTGGTATTTGCCCTCTTAATTATGGCCGCTGGCTATTATAGTTACCAACAATTACCACTAGATGCCTTTCCCGATGTGTCGCCCAATCTGGTGCAGATATTTACTGAGACAGAGGGACTCGCCCCAGAGGAAATTGAAAAATATGTCACCTATCCGGTTGAAACCGCGATGAATGGCTTACCTGGTGTCGAGAAAATTCGTTCTATTTCCAATTTTGGCTTATCAGTTGTGAATGTTTATTTTGAAGATGGCATGGACATTTATTTTGCCCGCCAACTGGTTAATGAACGTTTACAAGAAGCCCGAGAGGAAATTCCCGATGGTTTTGGTGATCCCAAATCTGGGCCAATTTCAACTGGTATGGGCTTGATATTGTTTTACTATCTGCGCGATGAAACTGGTGGGCAACGTAGCCTTGAAGAAATCCGCACCATTCATGATCGGATTGTGAAGTTCAATCTGCAAACCGTGCCGGGGGTAACAGAAGTCTTAGGCATTGGCGGTTATGAAAAACAATACCATGTGGTGATTCGTCCAGAAGCCCTATTGCGTTATAACGTCACGCTCACTGAGGTGATCGAAAAAATTAAGGCGAACAATTTAAACGTTGGTGCACAATTTTTAGAGAAAAACCGCGAAGAATTTGTAGTGCGTTCAGTGGGCTTATTAGAGAAAATAATCGATTTAAATCAAATTGTTATTACTTCAAAATCAGGCACACCAGTTTATTTGCGACAATTGGCGGACATCAAAATAGGTGGTGCTGTTAGACGCGGTTTACAAACTCGCAATGGAACTGATGAAGTGATTGCGGGAATGGTGATTAAATTGTTTGGCACCAATTCGTCTACCGTGATTGAGCGAGTTGAAGACAAAATAAGGGAAATCAACAAAATACTACCAGTTGGGCTAAAAGTGGTTCCCTATTATAAG
>JAUXCJ010000104.1 GCA_030618965.1 Thiomargarita sp. | reverse complement strand
CTGGTCTGCCAGGCACTCTGAATGAGTCATTGACAGGCTTTGTTTTCCAACGCATTACGGGCAGTATTAATGCGATTTTAAATATGATTGCCTCAAGTAATGATATTAGCATTTTGTCGCGTCCATCCATTTTAGTGCGAAATAATGAAGAGGCTACTATTAATGTCGGTTCTAACGAGCCATTTTTGAGCGGTAGTACAGCCATAGTAGGTGCTGGAACAACTCAAGATGTACAATATAAAGATACAGGTATTACTGTTAAAGTGACACCGCGCATCAATGATAACGGGATTATTAATTTGAAAATTTTTCAAGAACTATCACAACTGGGCCCAGAAAGAACAACGCAAAATCTACAATCATTCATACAACGAAAGATAGAAACCTCTGTTGTGGTACGTGACAGCAGTGCTATTGTAATTGGTGGTTTGATTGAGACTCGTAAGAAAAATGCTCAACAGGGTATTCCTATTTTAAAAGATATTCCCTTAATAGGCTCATTATTTTCTTCAACTGATCAGGAGGACACCCGCACAGAATTAGTACTTATCATCATACCTCGCATTGTCAACCCCGCAATAGATAATCGCCCAGTGGTGCAAAATTTAAGACAGCGTATGCGCTTAGTCTCAAAGTTATTGAACGAGGAGCAGGTTTTTCTGGAAGAATTAGCAGTGCCATATAAAGCCAGAAAGAAACGCTCCAAAGCTAGCACAAAACACAAATGATTATTTAACGTTTATAATTAATACTCGCATCAATTTAGGAAATATGATTTAATTTAATAAGACTTTTATTTTAAGAGGGCATTCCATGAAAGGAAATTTAATAAAAATAAGTATTATCCTATTAATATTAACAGGTTGTGTTCAGAGGCCAATACCTATAGAAAGTGCTGATCCAATAAGCAAGCAACACAAAATCCAGGCTGCTCATCATTGGGATGTTTTAGCTAAGGACCTTGCAATACGATTGAAGAGGACTATGGATATCACATTTCCTAATGCAACCGTTAAACCGCCTTTAGTGATAAAATTAACCGGGGATCAAGAAAAAGTTCCCTTTGCCAAAGCCTTTAATAATCTACTAATCAGTCGATTAGTACAACAACAAATGGTGGTTTTAGAGACAAATGTTGGATACGCTGATAGCTTGATGGTTGATTATAATATGCAGGTAATTCAGCATCAATATCCAAAGCTATTATCAGCCGACTATATTTGGGAAGTTCTCATTACCACATCGGTTTCAAAGGGTCAACAATACATTTTCAGGGATTCCCGTATATATTACATTAATGATGGCGATTCTGACCATTATGATAGAAATATGGGGACTAAAACTTATCAGGTACGCAATCAATGATGAAATCAATACAGAGGTTATGCTTTGCTGGTTTACTAACATTGCTAATGTCAGGCTGTAGCCAACTATTTTATGATCATGCGTTTTTAGATAGGGATTTAGTCCGTACTAGCTATAAATCGGTTGATACGCTCTTAAAAGGCGTTAAAGATATTCCAGCCCTTAGACGAAATCCGAAACGGAATGGTGTCTATCTTAATCCACCCATTTTAGTCGCTAGTTTTGTTAATATTGATAATGTGCAAAAGTCTTCGACTTTTGGACGAGTGATTGCTGAACAAATGGCTTCACGCCTGAGTCAAAAGGGTTATAAAGTGATTGAAATGAAAATGCGTAGTGATAGCATTTTTATTCAAGAACAAACTGGTGAGCTGATGTTATCGAGGGAGTTACGTCAAATCAGTCATAAGCATAATGCCTATGCTGTTCTTGTTGGTACTTATGGAGCAAGTAAATATGTTGTTTATTTAACGGCTAAATTGATCCGTACTGAAGATAATGTGATCTTAAATGCGTATGATTACAGCTTACCCGTTGGACCAGATACCAGAAAAATGTTAAAAAGGTAATGGTCAAAACTTTTTTTTAAGTGCAACAATATTTAATAACTCATGTTACGCACCAGCGTGGAACGCTGGGTGCATAACATAAATTAATATTTTTGACAATATGTTTTGACATTTTCTACACTTTCCACAAGAATAGGTGTCATATTTAAAACTTTCCTAAAAATCTCTAATACGTTTTCAGACGTATATTCATGGGCAATTTCATTTCTGAGTATTCTACATTTTATAAAACGCTCAGCACTTTGAATCAAGCCTTTCTTTTCAGCGTTATTAATCCTATCCCGCATAGTACCTTGTGATTCTAAGTCGATTTCATCAATCAACCGAAAAATTTTTTGCAACAAAATGTCACACAATCTAGCAAAACGACTAGTTAGAGACTCAAACCTATCAAGCTCGTCAGGTGTGTAGTTGTCTTTAATACCTATTTCATGACATTTTTGCTCGGAAAAATTCAGTACATTAACAGCCTCATCTAACAATTTTAATTGCTGTTTTAGTAATAGCAGCAAATCTTCGCTCATAGCATAACTCCTTGTTTAAAGGCTATTCGCACAAAAGGATCATTTGTATCTTTGGCAATCACAATATCAATTTTCTGTTCTCCAATCTGTTCAAATAGCTGCATTTTCAGGTGTAATTTATCATCATAATTAAGTTTTTTTGAGAAAATCAGTAAATCAATATCTCCACCTTTCTTACTACTATCAACCCGTGAACCAAAGAGATATATTTTTGAATGATCATCTAATGCCTGTACAGTTTGCTTAATTATCTTGATTTCAGATTTAGTTAAGCGTAGTAATGTTTCCATACTTAATATTTGTTGTTGGTAAACCACAAAGCAAGCGAGAAGGATAAGCACTCAATCCAGCCATTCGACGCACTAATAATTTTTTCAAAGGGGGAAAAGCATCAGTGACTAATAAGCCAAAATTACGTGCAACAACCAGTGGTGGGAAACTATTAGAAAATACTTGTACCAACATATTAGTTATGTTTGTAATATGTTGTTGATCGGGTTCTTGTCGTGCCACATAAGCCTGCAAAGTGATTTCGCTACCCACATCCTCACCCGCTTCTAAACTTTCTATTATCACTTCTGATAAACTCGCCACATCACGTAATCCCAGATTGAATCCTTGTCCTGCAATCGGGTGCAATGTGTGCGCGGCGTTACCAATGATGACAACACGAGGGCGAGTGTGCTCTTGAATGCGACTGAGTTGTAAAGGATAGCTATGACGTTGCCCAATTTGCCTAAATTGTCCTAAACGCCAACCAAATTGTTGTTGTAGCGATTTTAAAAAAGTTTGATCATCAAGTGCCATCACTTCATCAGTCTTATCACTCGCCACTGTCCAGACTAAGGCGCAATCATTGTTTTGCAGCGGCAAAAGTGCTAAAGGCCCTGACGGCGTAAAGCGTTCATAAGCTACATTTTTATGTGGATATTCTAGCGTGACATTTCTTATAATGGCAGTTTGCCCATAATCTATACTGTGGTTTTTAATCCCTAAGTGTTGACGTACTTTAGAGGTTCCACCATCCGCTGCAACAAGTAGGCGAGTTTGTAGTGTCTGCCGTTGCTTGTTCTGGGTTATTTCTATGTTAAGTAAATTATCAGATTGATTTATATCTAAAAATTTTGCAGGTGCAATAATATCAATCGACGAATTTGCCAGTATTTCTTTAAGGCTTTCCCCTAAATGACGGGCACTGACAACGTAACCCAAGGCAGGTGCTCCTAAATCCTTGCTATCTAAATTGGTAAATCCAAAGTGGCCTTGGTCAGAAATATGAATCTGCTTAATCGGTGTGGCTTCTGGTGCAATTTTTTCCCACAAGCCTAAACCACTAAAAATTTTATGTGAGGCATCGTTTAATGCAATGATGCGATCATCATAACTAGGAGGACGTTTGTCGGTGAACCAAGGAGCTGCTTCAATAATGGCGATTTTCAGAGGAGTCGCACGTAAGGCAGCGGCTAGACTTGCACCAACAAGTCCGCCACCAACGATGATAATGTCATAAATTGGATTGTCAGGCATTAGAATTTATCGTCTACTTTACCATTCTAAAAAGTTTTTCAACAAAGTTAAGCCAATATCTTGGCTTTTTTCAGGGTGAAATTGCACTGCGAAAACATTATCTCGTGCCACCGCTGCACTGAAATTAGTGCCACCATAGGCTGTTGTCCCAGCCACAACGCGACTTTCTTCTGGATCAACGTAATAACTATGTACAAAATAAAAACGACTGTTATCTGGTATATCTGTCCATAGTGGGTGCGATTGTGTTTGTTGGACTTGATTCCAACCCATGTGGGGAATTTTCAAACGCTCGCCGTATGGCTCAACAAAGCGTCGCACAGTTCCATTAATCCAATTAAAACCGGCTGTACCACCACTTTCTTCGCTTGTTGTCAATAAAGTTTGCAAACCCAGACAAATACCTAAAAATGGTTTTTTATCAATACTTTGTATAATAGCATCGGCAAGCCCAGTTTGATTGAGCAAAGTCATACAATTGCCGATTGCGCCTTGCCCCGGAAAAACGACTTTATCCGCTTGTCCTATTACATCAACTTTGTTACTCACTTGCACTTGCCAGCCCTTACCTGCCACATGTTCTAAAGCTTTACTAACTGAGCGTAAGTTGCTCATGCCATAATCAATCACTGTGACGGTTTTCATTTTTCAGGAACTCTTCATCGGCTGCTAGTTTAGATTGTTCTTGGGATTGTTCTTGTTGTAATTGTTTTTCTATGTCGTAACGCTCTATTTCAGCATAAATCCAAGAGCGAATTTTAGCCTCTTTGCGTCGAAAAACGACCGGATTTTCTATACCAAACATCGCTCTATAAGTAGCCGAAAACGGTAAAAATGGTATAGAAACGAGTACAGCAGCAGCAATTATCAGACTTGCGATAATAAGAAGACCACCAGTATCAAGCTGCTGAGGCAAAATCACACTCATAGTATCTAAAATACCAGATTCTTCCAATACCATCTTAAATTCAGGATAGAACTGATGGATATGATAGGCTAATGCCGCGCCACCAAGCGCAATGCCCACTAGAAAAAAATCGGCAAATAGACGTATTAAATACCACACAAAATAAATGCTAATAAAAACTAAAATAGCGACAATAATAGGTGATTCCATCAGTGATTCCACAATTTATTCCTTTTTGAAAATTTCATTAAAACACATTATTCTACACGTTTTTCTGATTAATTTGATAAAATTCCCTTAAAAAATTTATTTGAACAAAAAAAGTGACATTCTATGTCAGATTTGACCGGCGTGCTACATCTTGAGCCACGTTTTTCTAAACGTTTTGCCCTAATTTTGATAATAATACATACAGGAGCATTATTATTATTGTTACCTTTGGCGTTGCCAATTGCTGTAAAATTGTGCATAGGATTATTAGTTTTAGCCAGTAGCCAACACACTTCACGTAGACATCTGCTTTTAATAAAACATCCTCTCTATGGATGTATCTTATATTATGATAATACCATGCGCTGTCTCAGGCTCAAATTGCAATCAGGAGAAGAGCGACTAATTGCATCAGGCAGCTATAGTCATCCTCAATGTATCGTTTTGAGAGTCACAGGCGAAATTGAGGCATTGATCATTTTTCCAGATGCTTTGGATGAGCACATTTTTCGTCAATTGCGTGTACTTATGCGTCATGCCAATG
>JAUXCJ010000220.1 GCA_030618965.1 Thiomargarita sp. | reverse complement strand
ACTGGTCTTGACGAGTTTTCCGGCGGCGTTTCATCAGAATAACACACACCCAAACCGCCACCAATATCAATATGTTCTAAATCAATGCCATTATCGTGCAAACGCTTGACTAAAACCATTAACCGCCGTAAGGCATCCTGAAATGGCGCAGTATCTGTCAACTGTGAACCAATGTGACAATCTATGCCAACAATGTCCAAATATGGCAAAGCCGCCGCCTCTGCATAAACATCGGTGACAATATCAACATCAATACCAAACTTATTTTCCTTTAAGCCTGTCGAAATATAGGGATGTGTTTTGGCATCAACATCAGGATTGACACGAATAGATACAGGCGCATGAACTCCCATTTCGCCAGCAATTTTATTGAGTCGGTGCAACTCTGGCACTGATTCGACATTAAAACAGCGGATGCCGACTTCTAAAGCTAGACGCATTTCTGCCACCGTTTTTCCCACGCCAGAAAAAACGACTTTTTTAGCCTCACCGCCCGCTCGCAGTACCCGCTCCAATTCACCACCTGATACAATATCAAATCCTGAACCTAAACGGGCTAAAATATTCAACACAGCAAGATTAGAATTAGCCTTGACGGCATAACAAACCAGATGACGATGATCATTAAAAGCACGATCAAAAGCCAACCAATGCCGTTCAAGCGTCGCACGGGAATAGACATAACTGGGTGTGCCATAAGTCTCAACCAATGCGCTTAAATCTACCCCTTCCGCATAGAGAATACCATCACGATAATTAAAATAATCCATAATTAATTGTTATCTTCTTCATGTTCATTTTGTTCATTTTGTTCATTTTGTTCATTTTGTTCATCTTGTGGCTCAGCCGATTGCTCGCTAGCATGTTGTGGACGCACTAAATCACCTTTTTGTCCACAACTAATGATATTTAAAGCGATAAGCATAAAGCCTATCAATAAAAAAGTTTTCAAAAATGACTCCTATTTAGTAGTCTGTTAATGTGAAATTTTGATTATATCACTGATATTAGGTACTAACTTTCCAAAATTTATTTATAATATGCTTTTATTTAAGTATATGTGTATCAGTCGTTATCTGATAAAATTATGATAAAATTTATTTTCGTTCAAAAGAGGAGACTAGAATATTATGGAAATCTTAGCTAACCTTTTTGAAGCCAATAAAAATTGGGCTAAAGGGATAACAGAAAAACAACCAAATTTTTTCAAAGAATTATCTAAACAACAAAGCCCAAAGTATTTATGGATAGGTTGTTCAGATAGTCGTGTGCCAGCTAATGAAATTGTTGCTTTACCGCCTGGAGGTATCTTCGTTCATCGGAATATTGCTAATTTGGTTGTACATACTGATTTGAATTGCTTGTCAGTTATCCAATATGCAGTTGAAGTCTTGAATGTTCAGCATATTATTGTTTGTGGACATTATGGCTGTGGTGGCATTAAAGCAGCGATGGGAAATCAGACACATGGTTTAATTGATAATTGGCTAAGGCATATCAAGGATATTTATCGTTTTCATCAAGAAGAGCTTGATGCTTTAGAAGATGAAGAAGAACGATTTCGCTTGTTTTGTGAAAAAAATGTGATTGAACAAGTAGCGAATGTTTCCAAAACAGGCATTGTTCAACAAGCGTGGAAAGCAGGCAAAGAGCTTAGTGTTCATGGTTGGATATACAATCTTGAGGATGGACTCCTGAAAGATTTGGGTGTTTGTACAACAAAATAGGCCCTCCCCCTAGCCCCCTCCCGCTGGGAGGGGCGACTTCCACCCCAGCGGGGGGGATTGAGGGGGGGAGAAAGTTTATTAATAGTTATTTTTTTTAAAGCAAGGAATTGATCTACATGAGTAATGAAGAAACTGAACCAAAGATTGAAGAGACTAACACAGATGAGAACGCAACCCATGAAGAAACCAAGCCTGAAAGTAGTGAAACTGAAATAAAGATTGAAAAAGCTAACACAGATGAAAACGCAACCCATGAAGAAACCAAGCCTGATGGTGGCAATCATAACGAAAAAATAACTTTTGAAAACAGTCTTGTAGCTGACAAAACCTCGACAGAGGAGAGCGACAGTAGCGCAAAAATAAAAGAGACATTCCCAAATGTTTTACACATTTTGCCCCTGACTAATCGTCCATTTTTTCCTCATCAAGTTATTCCATTAATACTTGATGTTGAACCTTGGCTAGAAACTGTAAATGAGATCAGCGACTCATCCCATAAAATGTTTGGATTAGTCGCTATCAAAACAGAAGACATGAACGAGGCTAAAAGTGACGATTTTTACGAAATGGGTACTATTTGTCGAATACATCGCGTTATTCAGTCAGAAGATAAGTTACAAATCGTCGTAGAAGGTTTGCAGCGTTTCACTGTTGAAGGATGGCTCTCCAAAGTCCGGCCATTTCTGATTAAGCCGCGTTATTATCCCGAAACTCGCCCTGACAATGATGAAGATGTCGAGATACTTAAACCTTATGTCTTGGCAGTGATTAATACAATTAAAGAATTATTGCCACTCAATCCGCTTTATAATGAAGAACTGAAAGTTTTTATTCAGCGTTTTAGCCCGGAAGAGCCGTCCCCATTAGCTGATTTTGCCGCCAGCTTAACGATGGCTAACAAAACCGAATTGCAGGATATTTTAGAAACCTTGCCTATCCTGCCTCGCTTGGAAAAAGTTCTGCTATTACTTAATAAAGAATTGGAGCAAGCAAAAGCGCAAGTTGACATTCGTCAACAAGTTGAAGAAAAGATGGATAAGCAACAACGAGAGTTCTTCTTGCGCGAACAGCTCAAAACGATTCAAAGAGAATTAGGGATAGAAAAAGATGATCGCACCGCAGAAATTGATATATTCAGTGAACGCCTAAAAGCACTGACTGTGCCAAAACCTGTACAAAAACGCATTGATGAAGAACTTGATAAACTCTCAATGTTAGAAGTCGGCTCAGCCGAATATGCAGTCACTCGTAACTATCTAGATTGGCTAACTTTGATGCCTTGGGGAAAATATTCCAAAGACAAACTGAATCTCAAAAGAGCACGGAGAGTGCTAGATAGTGATCATGAAGGCTTAGCAGATGTCAAAGATCGCATCATGGAATTTTTAGCTATTGGTAAGCTAAAAGGTAATATTAGTGGCACGATTTTACTACTCGTAGGGCCTCCAGGTGTCGGGAAAACTTCGATTGGTCGTTCTATTGCTCAAGCTATTGGGCGGTCATTTTTCCGTTTTTCTGTTGGCGGTATCCATGATGAAGCCGAAATAAAAGGCCATCGCCGTACCTATATTGGTGCCATGCCGGGCAAATTTCTCCAAGCAATGAAAGATGTTGAATATGCCAACCCTGTCATTATGTTGGATGAAATCGACAAAATTGGGGCATCATATCGTGGCGATCCAGCCTCAGCTTTATTAGAAGTTCTTGATCCTGAACAAAATGTAGATTTTCTGGATCATTATCTTGATGTACGCTTTGATCTTTCTAAAGTCCTGTTTATCTGTACGGCGAATCAGACCGATAGCATACCACCAGCCCTGTTGGATCGTATGGAAATGATTAAACTATCAGGCTATTTGACCAGTGAAAAACTGCAAATTGCTAAAAGACACTTACTCAAACGCCAATTAGAGAAATCCGGTTTAAAGCGCAAACAGTTGGTTTTGTCTGATAAAGTATTAACCCGCATCATTGAAGATTACGCTAGAGAAGCGGGAGTGCGTAATGTCGAAAAACGCATTGCCATGATTGCGCGTAAAGTAGCCCTGAAATTCCTGGAAGGCGCGAACTTGCCGCTCAAAATCACACCTGAGAATTTGTCAGATTATTTAGGTAAACCTTTGTTTGATGTCGAAACACAAATTAAAGGTGTCGGCGTAATTACTGGCTTAGCATGGACAGCAATGGGAGGTGCGACTTTAAGCATAGAAGCTAGTTGTAGTCACAAGTACAACCGAGGCTTTAAGTTAACTGGACAATTGGGAGACGTGATGAAAGAATCAGCAGAAATTGCTTATAGTTACGTCATGTCAGAATCGAAACAATTAAAAATAGAGAAAGATTTTTTTGAAAAGGCTTTTATTCATCTGCATGTACCCGCAGGAGCGACACCAAAAGATGGCCCTAATGCAGGAATTACAATGGCAACCGCCTT
>JAUXCJ010000255.1 GCA_030618965.1 Thiomargarita sp. | reverse complement strand
TTGTTGCCTACCAAATAATCCACAACAACCTAATTTTTCATTCCAAGCTACTACTTTCATTCTATTCTTAATTTTTTACCATTTTTTATGGATTGCCATTACTTGAATTTTATTTTTCGCGCAACAATGCCCGAAAACTTGCCTGCTCAAAATGTTTGTCTGTCGTCAAGGCATCGGTTATTCGACGCTCAGACATGACAATGAATGATACACAATCAACAAGTCCCCATTCCTTATCCATCCTTTCACGATAAAGTTTAAAGGCGCGTACATATAATTCTTCTGAAAAATGAACAATGGTAACCTTAGAATCAACCTCAAGCGCGTACAATAAGCCGACAGCAGCACGACGATAACGCTGCTTGGATAAAGAATTTCCAATTTCCAACATTACCGCGTGTGTTGTCACTATGCATGTACCCGCAGCTTTTATTTGATTGGCTAGACGTATTGCTTTTTCATGTAAATTATCTTTTGGTGAAGATAAGGCAATGGCGTAGGATGTATCAAGAAATACCTCATTTTCCATGCTTCCTTTCCTCACCATATAATAGATACGCATCAAGGTTAGTTGACCAATCTGGTGGCCCATCTAAATTAAGTGAGCTGGCAGTATCTAAAAAAGTATATTCTGTGTCTTGGTTAAATGGTTTTGTCTCAATAGTAATTAATACACGACTGTTTGGTTTAAGTGCTAATGGTTCAATGGGATGCAATACGGTACCATCAAACCGTGCTTCAAGTTTTGTAATCATCATTATTCTCCTATTATTTTTGATAAATTCAACAACATTATAGTGATTATATCACTTCTTTCCTCTTCCAAACCAAATAAATAGCAGGCACGACAAACAACGACAACAATGGTGCTGTAATCATTCCTCCCACCATCGGCGCTGCAATTCGTTGCATCACCTCAGAACCTGTTCCATGTCCCTGCATAATCGGCAGCAATCCCGCAATAATCACCGCTACTGTCATCGCTTTGGGGCGCACTCGCAGTACAGCTCCATCCATAATCGCCGCTTTTAATTCCTTAAACGTATTCAAACGTTTATCCGCCTTGGCTTCCTTTATAGCATTATCTAAATAAACTAGCATAATTACCCCAAATTCAGCAGCAACACCTGCCAGCGCAATAAATCCTACGCCCACTGCTATAGATAAATTATAGTCCAATAAATATATTAGCCAAAAACCACCTACCAAAGCAAAAGGTAAACTTATCATCACCAATAACGCTTCACTCATATTGCCAAAAGTTAAATAAAGTAGTATCAAAATAATAAACAAGGTTAAAGGAATCACCTTATTCAACTTTTCCTTAGCTCGAAGCATATACTCATATTGTCCTGCCCAAGTAATTGAATAGCCTGCTGGTACTTTAACTTGTTCTCGAACCAACTTTTGGGCTTCTTGCACATAAGTTCCAACGTCAACGTCCCGAATATCTACAAAAGTCCAGCCATTCAAACGCGCATTTTCGCTTTTTAGCATTGGTGGGCCATCAACTATTTTAATTTCCGCTACTTGCGCTAGTGATATTTGCGCTCCAGTTGGTGTCACCAATAATAAACTCTTTAAGTTCTCCAAATCATCGCGTACTTCTCTCGGAAAACGCAAATTCACTGGATAACGTTCTAATCCTTCTATGGTTTCGGTGATATTCATCCCGCCCACTGCTGCGCTAATTACCTCATTAATATCAGAAATATTTAAACCGACACGAGCTGCTTTGACTCTATCTGGTGTAATTTCCACATAACGCCCACCAGCAACGCGCTCAGAATAAGCCGAAGTAGTGCCTTTCACCTGCATCACTACCGTTTCAAGCTCTTTCCCTATTTCCTCAATCACCTTCAAATCAGGCCCTGAGATTTTAATGCCCACTGGCGTTTTAATCCCAGTCGCTAACATATCAATCCGCGTTTTTATTGGCATCACCCACGCATTTGTCACGCCTGGAAAATCGACCAATTGATCTAATTCCTCAATCAGCTTATCTATCGTCATGCCTTCCCGCCATTCGGTTTCTGGTTTTAATTGGATAAAGGTTTCAATCATCGTCAATGGTGCGGGATCGGTAGCTGTGTCAGCGCGGCCAATTTTGCCAAAGACGCTTTTCACTTCTGGTACTGTAGCGATTAATCTATCGGTTTGTTGTAACAGTTCTTGCGCCTTACCAATGGATATGCCAGGCAAAGTCGTGGGCATGTATAATAAATCGCCTTCGTAGAGTGATGGCATGAATTCTGAACCTAAGCCCTTCTCCATTTTGGCTAACCAAGGCTGATTTTGAAAGGTTGTTTGCCAGTATTCGGTTAAATCTATTTGCCATTGTTCTACTATTTGTAAGCTGCGCTCAGCTTCTATCATTTTTAATGACCATTCTACAGGAGTTAATACCTTACTAATGCCGAATAATGGAATAGAAACGGTCAACATAACTAAAAACGCTAAAAAAACTGTGGTACGCGGCAAAAATAGAACTATCCAAAGTAATGGGCGATAGATTAAAATTAGCAACAAACTGATTGGATTCACTTTTTCACTTGGAATCCAACCACGAATAAAATACCCCATTAATACTGGAACGAGTGTGATGGATAATCCCGCCGCCGCTGCCATTGCATAAGTTTTAGTAAACGCCAATGGAGCAAATAAACGCCCTTCTTGTGCTTCTAAGGTGAAAACTGGTATAAAGCTTAAAGTTATGATTAATAAAGAAAAAAATAGTGCTGGGCCGACTTCACTGGCAGCAGTGGCTATCAAATCCCAATGCTCTTGCGGCTTTATCTTCTGTTTTGGGTGAGCTTTTCGCCATTTTTCTATATGTTTATGAGCATTTTCAATCATCACAATGGCAGCGTCTACCATTGCCCCAATCGCTATCGCAATACCCCCTAATGACATTATATTGGCATTAATACCTTGATTTTCCATAATAATAAATGCAACCAGAATGCCGATTGGTAAAGTGATAATGGCGACTAAAGCGGAGCGTAAGTGGAATAAAAAGATAAAGCAAACCAGCGCGACAACGATAAATTCTTCAATCAGTTTCTCTTTTAAGTTATCGACAGCGCGTAGGATTAAGCCAGAACGATCATAAGTTTCTACAATTTCTACGCCTTTTGGTAATCCAACTTTTAGGGCTTCTAACTTTTCTTTGACAGCTTTAATAGTAGTTAAAGCGTTTTCGCCATAGCGCATGACAATGATACCGCCAGTGACTTCGCCTTCTCCATTTAAATCGGCCACAACGCGGCGCATTTCTGGGCCGATTTGTACTCTGGCGATGTCACGAATTAATAATGGAGTTCCAGTGTCACTAACCGCAACAGGAATAGTTTCAATGTCTTTAATAGAAGATAAATAGCCCTTGGTGCGAATCATGTATTCAGCTTCAGCGAGTTCAATCACAGATCCGCCGACTTCTTGATTGGCGTTTTGAATCGCGTGCTTTACTCGTGATAAGGGAATATTAAAAGTGCGTAATTTTTCTGGATCGACAACGACTTGATATTGTCGCACCATGCCGCCGACGGTGGCGACTTCGGCAACACCTGGGACGGTTTGTAATTCAAACTTGAGAAACCAATCTTGTAAACTTCTGAGTTCAGAAAGGTCATGTTGTCCAGTGGGATCAATCAGCGCGTAAGAATAAATCCAACCAACGCCGGTGGCATCTGGTCCTAAACGAGGTTCTACGCCATCGGGCAGACTCGAAGCTGCTTGATTGAGATATTCCAAAACTCTGGAACGTGCCCAGTATAAATCAGTACCATCTTTGAAAATTACATAAATATTATTAATCACAATTGCTTGGCAGTAGCAGGTTTTTGATGGAACATTAATTAAGTCG
>JAUXCJ010000352.1 GCA_030618965.1 Thiomargarita sp. | reverse complement strand
TTGTTGGACATCAAACGCAATATGAAAATGATATAGCTCACCAATTACAGGAAACATTGAAAAATATTGAAGCATTGTTAATTCACGCGAATGATTGTCACCAATTAGGTAAAAATACTTTAAGAGATATTTCTCTGTTTAAAATTTATCTACATGATCATAGAGATTTTAAAGCGATTAGTACAGAAATGACCAAAATCCTTGGTCAGCAAACACCTCTCTTGTTCTTACAGGGTGATATTTGCAGATCGAATTTGCTTTTAGAAATAGAAGGATTTTTGGGTGTTTAGGAAAATTCTAAATTACTGAATCAAATTTTACTTAATTTATGTATAAAAAATTAATAATTATATTTCTTACAATAGTCTATATCATTCCTCTACAGGCTGAAGAAACTAAACCCTTATGGGAATTTGGTATTGGGATTATGGGTATCAATTTTCCTGATTATCGTGGCTCTCAGCATCAACGAAATTATTTATTTCCTTTGCCTTATTTTATTTATCGGGGAGAAAAATTCAAAGTAAATCGGGAAGGGGTGCAAGGTTTGCTCTATCATTCAGAGCGGCTTACGCTTGATATTAGCTTAGATGGTGGAGTACCAGTAGATAGTGATGATAATAGGATACGTCAGGGAATGCCGGATTTAGACCCAGTATTTGAGATTGGCCCCTCGCTTAAAATTTTGTTAGCACAAAATACAGCAAAAACTAGGAAGTTAAGTCTAAGATTACCGGTTCGTGCTGCATTTGCCACCGATTTGAGCTATATTCATAATGAAGGCTGGTTGTTTCATCCACATTTGGGCTTTGATACCTTTATCGGAGCTACACGCGATTGGAAATTTGGTATCAGTGCTGGCCCACTCTACGCTAATCAGGATTACCACGAGTATTATTATGGGGTAGCCCCCAAATATGCGACATCAGCGCGGCCTGCTTATACAGCTAAAGGTGGTTATAGTGGCGCACGGCTTAGCTTGGCGATTAGTCGGCAATTGAAAAACTTCTGGTTTGGTGCGTTTTTGCGTTATGATGATTTACAAAATACTGCTTTTGAAGATAGTCCCTTGTTAGAACAAAAGAGTTCATTAATGGCAGGGTTTGGTATTGCTTGGGTGTTGGGACGTTCTCAACAAAAAGTATCTGTTACAAAAGAATGAATTTATTTTTTGGACATTTTTTTGAAAATTATGGAAAACTGAAAAATGATCAAAAGGACAGAACTCATATCAGGGATAGAAGAAAAGATAAAAACCCTTTTTTTTGGATCATGGTCAAATGTAGCGAATTGGAATCCAGAAGCTAGATATGAGCCGATAGGAACAGTTTCAGAACAAGATGCTTATAATATGATAAATGCTACCAAAAATTTGATGAAAGTACTTATGAATGAATTAATTCAAAAAATGCTAAAGATTGAAAAGTACCTTACCCGGAAAAAGGGTGATTTTAAACTTTTTGCTTTATTTCTAAGAGAAGGATCGCCAGGTAAGTGGGACGTTTTGGTCAGTGCTAAATGGATTGATGCTAATAAACAACAAGCATTAAAAGTCATTACTGAACAATTGACCACTAAGCTGAATAAGGATGAACTCATCTCCTTATCTCGTGTTGTTGTCATCAATAATGACAATGAAGCAATCCCCGCAATAAATAAATTTCTGCCAATAGAAAATCAAGTTGTAGAAATACATGATAAGAATTTTTTTGGTTTGGATATAAAACAGGCATTTTTAATGTCATCATAGAAAAATCACTTAAGTACTGAACCAAAAATTATAAAGTGATTCGTGGTATATTACCAATAAAAACAATGAGGATATAATATGACAGAGTTGTTACCACTTGAATTAGAAGTTGCACAAGTTATTATTGACGCAGTCCATCTTGATGATATTCGAGCAGAAGAAATTGAGCCTGAAGCTCCGTTATTTGATAGCGGATTGGGGCTGGATTCCATTGATGCTTTAGAAATTGCGTTGGCTATTTCGCGCAAATATGGATTTCAGTTACGTTCTAATGATAGTAATAACACTCGTATTTTTTCATCCTTGCGTGCTTTAAGTCAACATATTGAAACAAATCGTGTTTAGTAGATATTATTATCGTGTCAGAAAATTGTTATTGCCTATTTTTGTGGTGGCTTACCCTTTTATTGTCCATTTAAGTGTGGTATCCAACGATTGGTTGCCTATCGTTTTAGTATTGCTTTTTGGATTAGCAGTCATTTGGTTAATTGATGCAATTCATGCCGGCAATAAATTATTCATTATGGCATTGATAGTTATTACTGTTGGGTTGATCCTGTTAATATTGCGTGGTGATAGTTTACAGATTCTCTATATTCCCCCTTTGCTGATTAATGTCGCATTCTTTCTGTTATTTGCTAATAGTTTACGGCCACAAAAAATTCCTTTAATAACACGCTTTGCTACTCTGGTACGGGGGAAAATAGATCCACAAATAGCTGATTATACGCGCCGAGTGACGCAATGGTGGGCTTACTTGTTCCTTATAATTATTGTCGAAACCATTGCTTTAACACTGTATGCTCCTATTACTATTTGGTCGCTTTTTACCAATTTTATTAACTATTTTCTTATAGCTTTATTTTTTTTTATAGAATATCAAATTCGTATTCGTTGGCTTTCAGATGTTAAACATCATAGTTTTTTAAAAATGCTGCGTGCTATATCTAAAGTTGACATTAGGCGTGTTATATAGTTTTTAATTTATGCTAAATATACATAAAGAGTCAATTGCTTGGCAGCATGGGAAATCTATTAGTCGTGCGCTCTTTTTCGCCCATGTAGATTATATTGCCACTACTTTGCCTGAACGGCGTTATGCGATTAATCTTTGTGAAGATCGTTATTTGTTCATGGTGGCATTTGTCGCTGCTATAGTGCGAGGGCAAACTAATCTGTTACCACAGAACCGAGCAAATCAAGAAATACAACGTCTTGCAGGTTATTATTCAGAAAGTTATTGTCTAGTTGAGCGTCATATCACAGAATTTCCTCTGCCGCAATTTATGGTTTCTCTGCCTGAAAAAGCGTGG
>JAUXCJ010000431.1 GCA_030618965.1 Thiomargarita sp. | reverse complement strand
CCGATGACGTAAATTCCGTGGCGTTCAGCCCAGATGGCAAACTCGCATTATCAGGCAGTTGGGATAACACCATGAAATTATGGCAAGTTTCAACTGGGCATGAGCTAAGAATTTTCAAAGGACATTCCTCAACTGTAATATCCGTAGCGTTCAGCCCAGATGGCAAACTCGCCTTGTCGGGTTCAAGTGATAACACCATGAAATTATGGCAAGTTTCAACTGGGCGCGAGCTGAGAACTTTTAAAGGACATTCCTCTTTTGTAATATCCGTGGCGTTCAGCCCAGATGGCAAACTCGCCTTGTCAGGTAGTGGAGACAGTACAACACGTTTATGGAATCTTCAAACAGGGAAAGAAGTTGCTCAAATGGTAGCTTTTGAGGATGGCGAATGGGTAACAATCACCCCTGAAGGATACTACCAAGCATCTCTAAACGGTGCGAAATACCTCAATGTGCGTATCGGCAACAAAGTCTATGGCATCGACCAATACGAAGCCATTTACCATCGCCCTGATATTGTAAAACTGGCTTTAGAACTGGGTGACACGCAACAAGCGATTGCACAACTCAGTCACGGCTTTGCACCTGTACAAATCGCCCAACTTCAACCGCCTAAAGTTTGGTTTGTGACACCCAAGAATGGTTACGAAACGCAGCGAGCCAATGTCGAAGTCCAAGTAAAAACCGAAAACGTAGCTGATAAAGCTGATGCAGTGAGTTTTTTCCTTAATCAACGCCCAGTTGCTACGCTTAAAGGCAAACGAACACGTCCCACGGCTGCCGGTGCCGAAGTTAAACTTTATACCCAAACAATCCCGCTGCTTGAAGGTTATAATCGGATTCAAGCTGAGGTACGTGGTAAAGCTGGTGCAGTTCAACGAACTCCACTTTTATCAGTGGTGCGAAAGGGTGTGACCAAAAAACGACCAGATTTGTACTATTTAGGAATTGGTGTCGCGCAACATCCTCAAGTGCCGCTGAAATTTCCAGCTAAAGATGTCACTGGTTTAGAAAAGGTACTTAAACAACAGCAAGGTAAAGTTTATCGGCGAGTGGTGACTAAAACTTTGACTAATCAACAAGCTACACGCGGTAATCTCATTGATGCCATCTCGACGTTTTTTGAACCAGCTAAACGGGGAGATATTGCGATTTTATTCATTTCTGGACATGGCATGAATACTAGAATGGGTTATCACTTTGTTACTTATGATGCCGATCCTGACCGCTTAGCTGCCACTGGTGCTTCTTGGCAAATTTTTAATGCTATCAATGATCTGAAGGCGCATGTGTTGCTATTGGCGGATACTTGTCATGCGGGCAATATCACTGGTAATACCAAATGGAAAGATCAATCACAAGCTGATCCAAGTCAATTTTTGCGGGATGCGAACTTACATAATGTCGTTGTTTTGGCATCTAGTTCTGGAGGGGATTATTCGATGGAAAATCCGAAATGGGGACATGGAGCTTTTACTAAGGCATTGATAGATGGATTGTCTGGCAAAGCGGCTTATAAAAAAGGTGTGGTTAAATTGAGTTTCTTGCAAGACTATGTCCGTGATACCGTGCGTGAACTCACCGATAATGCCCAAACGCCGACTATTCCTAAAGTTAGTGGTTCGGGGGAGTTTTTTGAACTGGTGTTGGCTAGGGAATAGACTTTAGGAACTACAGGGATGAGTTATTAAAGCGGATAAATTTTGCTATTTCTAATTAAATAATTGTTTACGTTATGTTTTATCCTTGCTTATAACTCATCCCTGTAGTTTGTTTTTGGTTTTTGCGTATAAAATTGGCCGAACTGCTAATAAAGATGATGGACAATTAAGGAATAGAGACTTATGATTAAAAATTTTAGAGATAAAGCCTTGGAACTTTGTTGGCGAAAAGAACAATGCGGAAAAATTCCAGCCAATTTGAAACGTCGTATTCTTATGAAACTTGACTCTATGGATTTAGCAACTTGTTTAGAAGACTTACAAACCCCTCCAAGCAATCATCTTCATCAATTGACGGGAAATCTTAAAGGATATTGGGCAATACGAGTTAATGGTCCTTGGCGTTTAATTTTTAGATTTCAGGAAGGCGATATTTACGATGTGTCATTAGAGCAATATCATTAATGATAGTTACCAACAATATTATCATAAAAAGTAAACGATGGAGTTTAAACAGCTATGAATATCACTAAACGCAAGCCTTTTACACCTGGCGAAATTCTCTTAGAGGAATTTATGCAACCGCTTAATTTGGCTCCAAATCAAGTAGCTAATAAAATAGGTGTACCAGTTCATAAAATTGATGAAATCCTTAATAATCAGGGTGTAATATCTTCTGATATTGCGATTCGCTTGAGTAAACTATTTGGCAATAGTGTTGAATATTGGTTAAATATGCAATTAAAAATTGATTTGTGGTGCGCCCTTAATGATAAAGAAAAAGTGCGACTCGTTGGTGAGTAACCGTTAAGTTTCAAATAGTTACGGGAATTACCGTCCAGTCAGGTAGACTGGATAACTTATATAGATGGTATAGGTGGAAATCCTAAAGCCACTG
>JAUXCJ010000415.1 GCA_030618965.1 Thiomargarita sp. | reverse complement strand
CCCCTATCGCACCAACAGCGATACCAATAGAAACTAATATGGTTACAATAACCGCAACGTCTCCAGCGACAATTACTGCCACTAAACCCGCCATAATGGTAGCTATAAATAATACTATGCTGAGTAATAGGGCAATCGTAAAATTGATAGACACGACGCTGGCTAAAATACCTGCTACGCCAATGGCTACGCCAAGACCAATGCAGATTGACATCAAAATGCCTAAAGTGATGGTCACGTCCTTAGTGATTCTTACGCTGCCGGTGAATAACCAAGCCAGTACAAACAATCCACTGAATAATAGATAAATATTTGCTGGCCATTGCGCGGAATGCGGCCATTGTTCTAATCCCAATGCTAAGCTGGGTAGTAATAAAGGCCACCAGGTTAAACTGCTGACTAACCAATTTCCGACGCGCTTTTCATCGTCTTGACCAAAAATTGTCCGATAAGTTTGTAATTGTCGAGGACTAACTAAAACCCACCAGAGTAATTGAAAATAGTCTAGCGGGTTAAACGGAGAAAGGCGAGTTTGCCCCCTCCCCCTAACCCGACTTCCACCCCAGCGGGGGGGATTGAGGGGGGGAGAAATGGTCTCAAAAATAGGCTTTATCATTTTTCCCTGTAAGGCAATTTTCCAAGTTTCTACCGCCCATTCTGCGGCTTTTTTATCTAACCATAAATCCGCTTGTAATTGTTGTACTAAATTTTGAAACAATGCTTCATTTACTACAGGCGAATTTAATAATTCTTTAACCACCCCGGCTTTAATTGCATGGACGAGTACAAATATTTCTCGCTTATGTTCATCATTACAAGCATGATTTAATAAATATTCACAGCGTTCCGCATCCTCACTTATTATAATGCCGTAATAAACGAGTATTTCACTTAATTTTTCGCGTGGAAAATCCTGCATTTTATTAGTTCTCACTTATAGTACAATAGCCACCGGATTCATTTTAAATTAAAGTGACTATGGTTAAAAGAACAGCATTATATAACAAACACTTAGATAAAAATGCCAAAATGGTCGATTTTGGTGGCTGGCTTATGCCCTTGCATTATGGCTCGCAAATCAATGAACATCATCAAGTACGACGTGATAGCGGCATGTTTGATGTTTCACATATGACAGTGCTTGACTTAAGCGGGCAACGGGTGCGAGAATTTTTGCGCTACTTACTGGCGAATGATGTCGCTCGTTTGAAAACTGTCGGCAAAGCCCTTTATAGTTGTATGCTTAATGAAGATGGCGGGGTTATTGACGATTTAATTGTTTATTTTCAAGGAGAAACAAAATTTCGTTTAATTGTCAATGCGGCGACGCGAGATAAAGATATAGCTTGGATTACACAACAAGCTCAAGCCTTTGATGTCCAAGTTCAAGAGCGTGAAGAACTGGCGATGCTTGCAGTTCAAGGGCCGCAGGCTAGAGAAAAAGTGAAGCCTTTGTTACCAAATAGCTTACAAGAATCAGCTTTGGCATTGGCTGCCTTTAATGCAGTTTGGGATGAAAACGATTATTTTGTCGCTAGAACTGGTTATACCGGTGAAGACGGTTTTGAAATCATTTTACCCGCTGAGCAAGTAACCGAATTATGGGTTGGACTACTTGAAGCTGGCGTTGCACCAATTGGCCTCGGAGCGCGTGACACTTTACGCCTTGAAGCTGGTATGAATTTATACGGTGCAGATATGGATGAAAAGACTTCTCCCTTGGAATCAGCATTATCTTGGACTGTGGCTTTTAAACCAGAAAATCGAGATTTTATCGGACGCTCTGCCTTGGAAACTCAACGTGATAAGGGTAATCATCCAGTTATGCGAGGGCTAATTTTACGCGGAAAAGGTGTTTTACGTGGACATCAAGTTGTGACAGTCAAAGACGGCGGTGTTGGAGAAATAACCAGTGGTACATTTTCACCGACGCTTGGCTTTTCAATTGGCTTCGCACGTTTACCAGCAGGCGAATATGAACAAGTCAGCGTCACTATACGCAATAAACAATTAACTGCACAAGTGGTTAAACCCCCGTTTGTGCGACAAGGTAAAGCTTGTATAGTCCTCTCCCCCTAGCCCCCTCCCGCTGGGAGAGGGGAGAAATGGCTTAAGGTTTATTTATAACAATCCAAAGAGAAATGATTAAAAATGAGTAACATACCAGAAGAATTAAAATATAGTAAATCTCATGAATGGGTGCGCCTAGAAGCTGATGGCACTATGACTGTTGGTATTACCGATCATGCCCAACATGCATTAGGGGATCTAGTTTTTGTTGAACTGGCAGAAGTTGGCCAAACAGTCGCCATAAATGAACAATGTGGTGTGGTAGAATCCGTCAAAGCAGCTTCCGATATTAATAGCCCAATCGCTGGAAAAGTGGTTGAAGCTAATGAGATTTTAACCGAGAAACCTGAGCTGGTTAATACCGATCCTTATGACGATGGCTGGTTATTCAAACTCAATCCTGCCGAAGATAGTGGCTTGGATAATTTATTAACGGCTGCGGAATATAGTGAATTTGTGAGTTCTGAAGAATAAGTGCAAGCTTACCTTGCACCACCCCGTGCAAGGTAAACTTGCACTCCGACATCAAGTAAAATCCATAAAAAATGAGTTAATCATGAATAAATCCATCTATTTAACGATAATAATTTTCCTAAGTTTATTCTCTTT
>JAUXCJ010000335.1 GCA_030618965.1 Thiomargarita sp. | reverse complement strand
CCAACTAGGGTCAATAATAGAGATTCTAGTATGACTAATCTTCCTATAAAACTGGGTTTGGTGCCTAAAGCTAACATGACACCAAATTCTCGGGTGCGTTCTAAAACTGCCATTAAAAAGGTATTGAGAATACTAAAAGTGACAATCAAAATTAGGCAAGCATACATGAACCAACTATTTATTTTGTCGGCTTCAATCATTTGGAGTAAGCCGGGTAGTAAGTGATTCCAATCCAATACTACTAATTTTTCTGAAACAGATATTTGTGTCAGCACCTTGTCTAAATTATTTAAGTTTTTCACTGTGCCAACCAGAACATGGGCTGATTCTCCCATACTGAAAATATCTTGAAAGCTTTTCAAAGGTATTTCTATTAATCCCCGATCAATCTCTGACATGCCGGCTTTAAAAATACCTACAATAGTTAATACCTCAGCCGCGAAGGAACCATCACGCCCACTGCCGAGTAATGTCAATTCATCGCCAAGCTTGACTTTAAGATTACGTACTAAGCCTTCTCCAATAATTACTTCATTATCTCCAGTCAAAAAACGTCCTTTGTGGATTTGTCCGGGAATTGTAGATAATTGCGGCTCATGAGGGATTTCGACACCAATGACTTGTACGCCATAAGTGCGTTGTTCCGATGCAAGCAGTGCGAAACCGTTGGCACGCACAGCAATATGATTAATGCCCTTTTTTTTACGTAATTCATTAGCTAATTGTTGAGGATTATCAATAGTGCTACGCATTTTTGGTTTGTCTAAATAGCCCGCTGGTTGTACCTGAAAATGCCCTGTCAACAGTTTCAAATTGTTCTCAATCATTAAATCATAGGAACCCAGTTGTAGGGTAATAATAAAAACCAATAAAGCGGCTGCAAAGGCAATTGCTGCAATGCTTAATCCACTACGGCGGGGATGTCGCCAAATATTGCGCCAAGCTAAACGTAGAGTAATAGTCATAATTAAAAACGTGGATTACGTAAATTGGATAGTGTAAAGGTGCGCCGAGAAACTTTTATTTTAAATTTAGCTTCTTTAACCCGAATTTCGGTCCATTCTTCAGGTGTTTCGGCTTTCTGCATACGCTGCACTGTTGCAATCAGCTTGCCGCCCATCCGTTTAATTTCCAAGGTTTCCAGTTTTTTAACCAAGATATTATCTTGATCATAAAAAGCATGTTCCAAAACGATATAATCTGCACGCACTTTAAGCACTTCTTTGCCCCAAACAACTGGCGCATAGTCATAAGGTACGGCTTCAATAGTAAACACTTTTTGTCCATTGCGGTTAGTTATGTTCTTTAATGTATGGGTATAGTACTTTAGTAAATTATCAGCCTTAGCCACTTCATTATTGGAAAAATCCGATCCCATCCAGCCTTGATTCATCATACTTGAGGGAATTTTGATCACACGACTGGTTTTGGGGGAAAACATCCACATGCGGTCATTTTTTGTCAAGGTAGCATTGCCCTTATCTTTCTTAGGATGAATCACCCTGACGAGAGAATCTTTCATACCCCGTGTCCATAAACGGATTGTCATGGTGCGTTGCCAATCAGAACGATGGATTGTCATTTGGGATACGGAATAAGAACTTTGATCACGCCAATAGTCAATCGCGGCTTTAATGATTGCAGTGGCTTGCTGATCTGCAAAAGCGGGAGATAGCAGTATGGAAAAAATCAGTAATATTAAAGTTGTAAAACGTATCATCATAAAATGCTCCTAATAAATGGTAATGATTTATTAAACTGTCGCTAGTTGAATGGTTTGTTCAAGAGGTCGTTAATTTTAAACCCTGTAAAAAAAAATTGAAAATAATATCGTTTTTTTACCCTGATTTTAGTGTTAGAATCAAATCAGACTAAGTTAATAAAGACTAAACAAACAATTATGAATGATACTTACTATAGTTACCATTTATTTTTTTGTACCAATCAACGCGCTAAAGGTGAACGCTGTTGTGGAAATCATAATGCACAGGCAATGCGTGATTATTTGAAGAAACGTACTAAAGAACTCGGTATTATCGGGCGTGGTGCAGTGCGAGCTAATAGCGCAGGCTGTATGGATCGCTGTGGAAAAGGGCCTGTTATTGTCGTCTATCCCGAAGAGGTGTGGTACACCTACAAGGATCAGGCTGATATTGATGAAATCATTGCTGAGCATTTACAAAATGGGCGCATTGTTGAGCGTTTGAGGATCAAGCATTGATGAAAAAAGCCATTACGCAATTGATTGCTGGTCCCGCTGGGGATTTAGAAATATTGGTGACTGTTCCCAAGAAGCAGCCAAACAGTGCTTTTGCTGTGATTTGTCATCCTCATCCCTTGCACGGTGGCGCAATGACGAATAAAGTTGTTTATATTATTGATCGCAGTTTTAATGACTTAGGATTGGGTACGGTGCGTTTTAATTTTCGTGGTGTTAGTAAAAGTACAGGACAATTTGATAATGGCAAAGGGGAAACTGATGATTTACGCGCTGTTGTCAATTGGCTCAAAAATGAATATGCCCCTTCTGAACTTTGGTTAGCAGGCTTTTCGTTTGGTAGTGAAATCGCTTTGAGAGGACATCGTGATTTGGACGCTCATCGTTTATTGCTTGTCGCTCCACCTGTCGAGCGATTTAAAGGAGAAAATTTGCCTTTAAGCGATATACCTAGTTTGGTAATTCAAGGCGACAAGGATGATGTGGTTTCGCCTACAGCGGTGTCAGCATGGGTGAAAACTCAGGTGCATCAACCAGAGTATATTATAATCACAGAGGCGGAACATTTTTTTCATGGAAAACTTAATAAATTACGTGACGTGATTACAACGGCTTGGAACAATTAAAGAGAATGAAAAAAGTTACTTTAGCGGTTATATTATTGATATTTATCAGTATAATTAGTATTCCTTATTGGACTGGAAAAATAATTGAACAACAATTTTCTAGTATGAATGAATCTATTTGTAATAGGCTTGATTTGAAAGTACTTGATGGCACTTATGAGCGAGCTTGGTTTCGTTCTTATGCAGAAACCTTGCTGGAATCCTCTTCCAACAATCAACGTTTTATTTTAGTACAGAAGATTAATCATGGTTTTTTGCCGATAGAATTACCTCAAGTGCATAGCGCTTTGCACTCATCTCTTGATCCGGAATTCAAGCAAGCTGCATTAAGT